>SBAT01000036.1 GCA_005240105.1 Chloroflexota bacterium | reverse complement strand
GTTATGGCGTGGGCTGGTCGAATACGACGGGAATGCAGATCGGCACCATCCTGGGCCAGACGGCTTATGACGGCACCAAGATGGCCAAGTTTTGCGGTATCGGATCAAAAATGAGCGTAGGCTTGTACCAGTCGATTGCCATTCCTGCCAATAGGTCTTTGGCAACCTTGAGCTACGCCCTGCATGTTGAAACCAAGGATACCTCCACTAATATTGCTAGCGACACGTTTGCTGTACAAATCCGCAACAGCTCCGGAGATATCCTCAAAACCCTGGCAACCTACAGTAACTTGAATGCGGCTACGGGTTACAAGCTGTACAATTTCGATCTGACGGCCTACAAAGGCCAGGTGATCCAGCTGTATTTCCTGGGGGCAGAAGATTCGGCATTGTCTACAGGTTTTATACTGGACAAGGTAAACCTTCTGGTAAACAACAGCGGCGGTGGTCAAGCGCCTACTGTTAACGCCAGTGAAAGCGGCAATAGCGGCATTATCACTTTCTCCGCCACGGCTTCGGACGATGCCGGCGTGACCAAGGTTGAGTTCTACGTGGATGATGTTCTCAAAGGTACGGATGAAAGCGCCCCATATAGCATGACACTTGATAGCAAGACCTTAACCAATGCCTCCCATGTTCTGGTAGCCAAAGCCTATGATGCGGCAGGCAATAGCGGAGTCTCAACGCCCGTCACTTTTTCCGTCAATAATCCTGATGTGGAGTCTCCCGCTATTTCCGTCAGTGAAAGCGGCACCAGCGGCACCCTTACCTTCAATGCCACGGCTACCGATAATAGAAATGTTACCAAGGTGGAGTTTTATGTGGACGATATCCTGAAGGGCACGGATACAACTTCGCCCTACAACATGACCCTGGATTCCCGGACGCTAACCGAGGGCAACCACCTATTGGTGGGCAAAGCCTACGATGCTGCGGGCAATATGGGTATTTCCCCAAGCATTACGTTCACGGTCAGTACTACCCCTGAGCCTACGCCCACTACCTACAACGAGGTTGAAAGTAATGGTAGCACCCGCACTGCCAACGTTATCGCCGACACGGTCACTAAAATTGTGGGCTACATCGGCACTGCTACCGACCAGGACTACTTTAAGCTTAACGTTGCTGCCGGGCGCACCGTGACGGTTAATATGACTGGCCCTGCGAAAGACTACGACCTCTATTTGCTGCGTAGTTCCGGCGCCCTGTTGAAAACCAGCGCCAACCCGGGTGCCACCGAATCCGTGCTTTACAAAAACGCCGGCACGACAGCGGCTACCTATTACATCAAGGTGGTCGCTTTCGGGGGGGCTTATACTACAAACAGTCCCTATAGCCTTGCTCTGAGCCGTTAAGTCGGGATCATTCGAAGTGTGCGCTTGCGTACAGAGGAAGGTGCAATATTCATAGAAAAGTATCAGATATATAGAGAGCACTGCTAACAAAGCGACATTTGATTTCCACTCACCCCAACCCTCTCCCACTGGAGAGGGTTTATAATGTCGTTTTAATAGGTGCGACCTCTATACCTTATTTTTATCGTTTTGATTTGAGTTGGAAGCTTTTTTCCAACGCCATGCGGTAGGTAGTCACAAATCATGAAAGGGGTTACATATGAAAACTTATCACCAACAATTATCCCGATTACCGTTCTTGAGGTACATCTGCGGTGCATTTATTATCAACCTAGTCATTATCTTATCTACAGGGGTAGCTACGGCCGTGAATTCGGATCCGAAAGTAGATAATAATCAATATGATGCAAGAATCGCCTTTAATCAGGGGTTACTTCAAAATTTAACCCAACCACAACAAGCTGTTATCTCAAAGATGACCTTGAAAGTTCCTGATTTAGCTTTTACTTTGGATAACACTACCGGGGTCATTAGCTCTCTGTCCAGTCATACCGGTTATCTTACCGAGTCGAAAACTGGTCAGGAACCTTTACCCGTAGTGATGGATTTTTTAACCACTAATGCGGCCATGCTGGGTATGAACTCGAAAGATATTTCAAGTTTGGAGGTCACTGATCGTGTTTATTCCAAGGTAACCGGCACTACTCATATCTTTATGCGCCAAGTACATGAGGGCTTACCTGTTTATAACGGCCAAATGCAGGTAAATATGGATCGAGAGCAAAGAATCCTGAGCGTTAACAACAGTGCCATGACCGATATGGCGGCATCAGTAACAGCCACAAAGCCCGGTATCGATTTGTCGGCAGCGGTCGGTAAGGCAGCTCTGCACCTCGGTATTTCCTTGTCCAAATCACCTAAAACACTTAATGCTGCCGGTATTCAAAATATTACATCGGTGGAGCCCGGCGGAATTTCCCTGGAACCGATTCAAGGGAAACTGATGTGGCTCCCGATTCGTAAGGGAATGATGCGCCTGGTCTGGAATTTTCAAATCCATACCCTGGATCAACAACACGTCTACGATTTTACTGTTGACGCTGAATCCGGTAAGGTTTGGACACGGTTCGACTGGGTGGCTTCCGATCAATACCGTGTCTATGCAAGACCTGCCGAAAGTCCCAATCATATAACACCACAGCCGCCGGCAGATGGCCGTACCCTGGTAAACAATCCGGCCAATGCCGCTGCTTCGGCTTTTGGTTGGCATGACACTAATGGCAGCGCCGGAGCCGAGTTTACGACCACACGGGGAAACAATGTTCATGCCTATACGGATACGGATGCAAACAATTCACCCGATGCAGGCTCTGATCCTAATGGCGGAAACAGTCTAAATTTCGACTTTCCTGTTAACCTTAACTCAGCTCCCAGCAGCTACAAAAACGCCGTTGTGGCCAATCTTTTTTATTGGAATAACATCATTCATGATGTGCAATATCAATACGGTTTTGACGAGCCGGCCGGCAACTTCCAGACCAATAACTACGGTAAAGGCGGGCTGGGCAGCGATGCCGTTCTGGCTGAGGCGCAGGATGGCTCAGGCACGAATAACGCCAACTTCATGACGCCAGAAGATGGCAAAGCGCCACGTATGCAGATGTATCTGTGGGACAGGTCCAGTCCCGAGAAAGATGGCGATCTGGACAACGGTATCATTATTCACGAGTATGGTCACGGAATCTCAACCAGGCTGGTAGGTGGCCCATCGAACGTCAATTGCCTCACTAATAATCAGCAACCCGGAGAGGGGCTTAGTGACTGGTGGGCTTTGGCGTATACCGCTAAAGCGGGCGATAGAGGAACAGACCGCCGTGGAATCGGAACCTATGCATTCGGGCAGCCTGTAAGCGGAGTTGGCATTCGTCCCCAGCCATACAGTACTGATCCAGCTGTTAATACCTGGACTTACGCCAGTATTAATGGTATGCGAATTCCTCACGGTGTTGGCGCTGTTTGGGCGCAAGCCGCGTGGGAAGTTTACTGGGCGCTGGTAGATCACTGGGGCTTTGACCCAAATCTCTATAACGCTATGGGGAATGCCGGTAATCAACGAATGATGCTTTATGTTAATGAAGGCCTGAAAAACACCGCCTGTAACCCGACCTTTACCCAGGTTCGCGACGGCATTATTGACGCCGCTAAAGTCCTTCATGGCGGTGAAGATGTCTGTCGGCTCTGGACTGCCTTTGCAGCCTTTGGCTTGGGTACCGATGCGGTTAGTGGCGGTTCTGCCAGCACTAGCCCGACTAACGGCTTTTCGGTACCGGCTGCATGTCAGGTTATTACAGGCCCCAGTGCAGTCATCACAACACCAGCGAGCGGTGCCACGGTTGCCGGTATTATAACTGTTACTGTGTCGGCTAAAACTAATGATACAGGGGGGATATCCAAGGTGGAGTTTTTCGTTGACAGTGTTCTCAAGGACACGGCCACGACCTCTCCATACAGCATAACACTGGACACTGGGTTCCTGACCAAGGGCAACCACACACTGGTGGCCAAGGCTCACGACACTGCGGGTAAAATCGGCATATCAGCGTCAGTCACCATTTCCGTCGACAATACTGGTGCAGATACAGAGTCCCCAAATATTTCCGTCAGTGAAAGCGGCACCAGCGGCACCCTTACCTTCAATGCCACGGCTACCGATAATAGAAATGT
>SBAT01000073.1 GCA_005240105.1 Chloroflexota bacterium | reverse complement strand
GCCCTCCAGTTGAGTCAAGGTGAAGCGGCCGGCATTCCACAATTTGTTGGCAAAACGGCGGTATTCTTCCACGCGGTCTTCGCGGAAGCGGACGTCCTGGTCGCCTTTTACGCCAAACGAGGTGAAGAACAGGCGGTTGGCATCAGCTCCGTATTTGGCGATCATATCCAATGGATCAATGGCGTTGCCCTTGGATTTGGACATACGCTTGCCGTCAGGTGTTTGCACAACTGGGTGAATAAGCACATGCTTGAATGGAATGGTTCCCATGAATTTCAAGCTCATGAAGATCATGCGCGCTACCCATAGATTGATAATTTCGCGAGCAGTCGATAACACTGTTGTTGGGTAGAAGACTGACAATTCACCTGTTTTTTCTGGCCAGCCTAGTGTGGCAAAAGGCCATAATGCAGATGAGAACCAAGTATCGAGCACGTCTTCATCCTGGACAAACTTGGAGCTGTTGCATTTTGGACAATTGGTTGGATCTTCTTCAAAAGCACCTTGATTGCCGCAGTCTGTGCAAGTCCAGATAGGAATACGGTGTCCCCACCAAAGTTGGCGGCTAATGCACCAGTCTCTGATGTTTTTCATCCAATCCATATACATTGCTGTATAGCGCTCGGGCACAAAGACTACTCTGTCTTCTTCTACAACTTTGATAGCCGGCTCAGCCAATTCTGTCATTCTCAGATACCACTGGTCTGATAGACGTGGTTCCAAAATTGTGTGGCAGCGTTCGCAAATTGCTACGCCATGATCGTAATCTTTGGCTTCAACCAACAAGCCCTGCTCTTCCAATTCAGCAACGATTTGTTTGCGTGCTTCAAAGCGCTCAACGCCATGAAGATTCTTCGGCACAAAGTCGTGCGTCATGAGATTGCCGTGCGCGTCAATGATTGTTGGCTGATCAAGCTTGTGACGTTGACCGACTTCCCAGTCGTTTGCATCATGCGCTGGAGTTATTTTTAAAGCGCCCGTTCCAAATTCGCGATCAACGTATTGATCAGCAATCAATGGAATTGGGCGTTTGGTCAAAGGTAAGAGAACTTCTTTGCCAATCAGAGCTTTGTAGCGTACATCTTCGGGGTGCACTGCAACTGCCACATCGCCAAACATGGATTCAGGTCTGGTTGTGGCGACGATCAACTCGCCTGAACCATCCTTGAATAAGTACTTGATGTGATAGAGATGACCTTTTGTATCTTTGTGCTCAACTTCCAAATCAGACAAACTGGTCTGGCAGCGTGGACACCAATTGGTCACACGATTGCCACGATAGATATATCCTTCATTGAATAATGTTACGAACGCGCGTTTAATTGCTCTCACATAACTATCATCCATTGTGAAAGCGCGGCGGTCCCAAGTGAAGCTGACGCCTAATCTTTTGTATTGCTCATATATCTGATTGCCGTATTGATCGCGCCACTCCCATACGTGCTTTAGGAATTCTTCGCGACCAAGTTTGTGACGGCTAAGTCCTTCTTTCTTCAACTTGCGCTCAACGACCATCTGGGTGGCAATTCCGGCGTGATCTGTGCCTGGTTGCCAGAGGACGTTGTAGCCCTGCATGCGATGCCAGCGAATCAATATGTCTTGCAATGTGCCATTGAGCGCATGTCCCAAGTGTAAATTGCCCGTAATGTTTGGCGGGGGCAAGGCGATGGAAAAACACGGTCTGTCGGCGTGTACTTCCAAATTGAACAAACCCTGGCTAAACCAGGTCTTGGTCCACTTTTCCTCGACTTCTTTAGGGCTATAGGCGGTTTTTGTTTCTAACATTTTGAAAAAATTCCAAAGGACGTGCCAAAGGCACTAAGTGGCAATTTACTGAGTGGATGCTGATTATATCAAGCTCAGATGGAGACTATATTGAAAGTTAGTGCATCAGACGGTGATAGAATTCCCCCTGGCCTAAGACAGCCGTAGCGGCTGCTTGACGTCCTTTTGGCTTATCTGAATCTAAGGTTCAACACATACATGATTTCCAGTAATGACTTTCGTCCCGGCGTAACCATTGAGTACAACAACGGTGTTTGGCAAATTGTCGAAGCCATGCACGTAAAACCAGGAAAAGGCGCTGCCTTCGTCCGCACCAAAATGAGAAATGTAGAAACGGGCAACGTGATGGAAACAACTTTCCGCGCTGCAGAAAAGGTACCTTCGGCAGTTGTGGAAAAGTCCATGATGCAATTCTTGTTCAAGGGTGGCGATTCATACACAATGATGGATCAAGAAAACTATGAACAAATTGAACTCACCGAGAAAGAAATCGGTGACGGTGTTGAGTTCTTAAAAGAAGGTCTGGAAGGCATTCAGGTATTGAAGTATCAAGGCAGAACCATTGGTGTAGAACTGCCAAATACAGTAGAACTGATAGTCACCGAAACCACGCCTGATGAGCGTGGTGACACAAGCTCCGGCGGTGGTAAGCCTGCTACATTGGAGACAGGAGCTATCATCACAGTCCCATTCCACCTGAAGCAAGGTGAAAAAATTCGTGTAGATACGCGCACACGCAAGTATCTAACCAGAGTCTAGATCGAGGCAGAGTAAAAACGTGAAGATTGATTTTGAACAAATTCGTGAATTGTTGACGGTAGTTGCAGAGACCGACATAACCGAACTCACCATTGAATCCGGTGATGAACGCGTGACCGTCAAGAAATCGGGACCAGCAGGTCAGGTAGTTACAATGGCGCCGGCTGCAAAGCCTGCTCCTGAAATTATCAATGCCTCACCGGATGCTCCGGAGCCAAAGGGCAACGAAGCGAACGGACTCTTGCCAATTACATCGCCAATGGTCGGGACTTTCTACAGATCGCCTTCGCCTTCAGCTCCTTCATTTGTTGATATTGGCGATAGCATCGCTGTTGGTCAAACAGTCTGCATCATAGAAGCGATGAAGTTGATGAACGATATGCCGTCGGAAATTTCCGGACGCGTAGTGAAAGTCTGTGTGGAAAACGGCTCAACCGTTGAATACGGACAACCGCTCTTCATGGTAGACCCAAGAGGTTAACCGTGGCAAAAATGCTAGAGAAGGTATTGATCGCCAATCGTGGCGAAATTGCTCTGAGAGTCATCAGAGCATGCAGGGAATTGGGAATTCGCACGGTTGCTGTCTATTCTCAAGCTGATGCTGAATCACTGCACGTGAAATTAGCGGATGAAGCTTATTGCATCGGACCTCCGGTTGGTGAACGTAGCTATTTGCATATTCCAGCCATCATCAGTACAGCTGTTGTAACTGGTGCTGATGGAATTCACCCTGGATATGGTTTCCTTTCGGAAAATGCCAACTTTGCTGAAATCTGTAATGACCACAGAATAAAATTCATCGGACCGACGCCTGCATCTATTCGCTCGATGGGTGACAAGTCGTCAGCTAAAGATACGATGCGCAGAGTGGGCGTACCCGTAGTGCCTGGTTCAGTTGGACTCATTACGAACGAAGCTGACGCGCATAAATTAGCTGATGAAATTGGTTACCCAGTAATTGTAAAAGCTACCGCCGGTGGTGGTGGACGTGGAATGCGCGTCGCTGCCGACTCGGTGCAGTTGGGTCGAGCAATTGCCGCAGCGCGCAGTGAAGCAACTGCAGCTTTCGGTGAAGGTGGAGTCTATCTCGAAAAATACCTGAAACCAATCAGACACGTTGAAATTCAAATTTTGGCTGACAGCCATGGCAATGTCGTTCACTTGGGTGAGCGTGATTGTTCAATCCAAAGACGTCACCAAAAACTTATTGAAGAAGCTCCCAGCCCAGCATTGACTCCGGAATTGCGTGCCGAGATGGGTGCAGCAGCAGTTTTAGCTGCGCGCGAAATAGGTTATGAAGGTGCCGGCACAATTGAATTCATACTTGCCGGCGACAAGTTCTACTTTATGGAAATGAATACACGTATTCAGGTCGAGCATCCGGTTACTGAAATGCTTGTTGGAATTGACCTTATTAAAGAACAAGTAAAAATAGCTTCCGGCATGAAGTTGCCATTCACACAAGACGATATTGTCTTACGCGGTCATG
Source organism: Chloroflexota bacterium (assembly GCA_005240105.1). Classification (GTDB taxonomy): domain Bacteria; phylum Cyanobacteriota; class Vampirovibrionia; order Obscuribacterales; family Obscuribacteraceae; genus SBAT01. The sequence continues at coordinate 7,921 of SBAT01000073.1, read as the reverse complement.
CAATTGAATGCCGTATCAACGCCGAAGATCCTGATCGCAATTTCTTGCCGTCAGCAGGTCGCGTTGATGCTTACGTGGTACCAGGCGGACCATGGGTGCGCGTCGACAGCCATTGTTACCCTGGCTACAACATCCCACCTTTCTACGATTCCCTTGTAAGCAAATTAATCGTCTGGGGACAGGACCGCTCTGAAGCCATTCAGCGCATGCACCGTGCACTAGATGAATACGCCATCACTGGCATTAAGACGACAATACCTTTCCACCAGAAAGTACTTGCCAATCCTTACTTCTTGAAAGGTGACGTCAGCACCGACTTTATCGAAAAACATATGATGCCCCAGGAAGACAAGAAGAAAGTACCAACCGAAGTTAAGTAAGGTTGATCTACAATATTGGGTAATGGCTCCATAGCTCAATGGTGGAGCAGGCGACTCATAATCGCTTGGTTACTGGTTCGAATCCAGTTGGAGCCAAAAATTGTTCAAGCCTGGCGAGCTTTTTCAGTCTCGGGTTTGACAACCGCGGCAAATATTTCAGTCAGCGCAGAAGATTCGGTATTTTCTTCTCGCGCAGTTCATCAATTATTTTCTCTGATAGGCTCCAGGGTTCTCCGGAAAGTCGCGCGATCAACTCGAACCAGACTTTACCGAAGGCAGCCAGGGCTTCGTCATCTGTGAATGTAATCCCTGCCGGCAGAAGTGGCGCTATGTCCTCTGTTAGACTTTGTCGGAACTTTTCCAGCATCCGTTGCTCGGCAACCGCTCGGCTGATAGCTTGCTCTTGCAAGCCCAGGTAGTGATCAAAGCAAGCTATCAGCTTGTCGTGGTCCAGAGACAGCTGTTTGAGCCCTTCGTTCAAATCGAATAGATCCCGATTTTTCCGCCTCTGCAATAAAGCCCTGAGCTTGGTGCCAAACAATTCCTCTGGCTCAAACGAAACAATGTCAACCCTTGCTCTATGCCAGTCGTTATTCACTTCAAACGGATAGTTCTTGAGCGGGAAGCAGTTCTTGTGCTCACGGGTATTGATCTCAATCTTCACCTTCAGCGTGCTCTCAGGTGCAGCCTCAGGATTGAATTTGTAAAACAGGTGCATCGAATGGCTTGCTGGCTTCCAATTGAAATCTCCCAGCCATGACAGTGCATCACGAATTGCGTTAACGGTCTCACCAATCGGCTCTGTCTGCGTCTGCACCAGGTCAATATCTTCTGAGTATCGAAGCGGCTTTTTAAACAGCAGCTTATTAATGGCTGTGCCACCACGAAAGGCAATCTTGCCGGATAGCTTAGGAGAACTGAAAAGATCACATAATGCACGACAAATAATCAGATCCTGTTCGACCTGTCTTGAGTCTGTCCACGGTGCTGTTTTGCGCCATGCTTGAATGAATGTACTGGGGATCATTCGTCAATCTCCACAGAAGTGTTTACCCGCAGCATCCACACAGAATCAAGCTCTGACATACTCGGCAAGTCCTCGCTGACAGAAGTAACTGACGGGTCCAGGTCCTTCAATGACTTAGCCCTTCTCGCAAAAGGCAAAAGAGCTTTCGCTTGTTTGTCGTGACCGAAATGCTGAAGTAAGTATCCCAGTCGCCGCACAGAAGAGTTTTCGTAACAATCCGCTGCTTTGACTAACTTACGCACGTCCGCTTTGTCGCCCAGGTCATGGACAACCTGAGCGACACTATTTATGCCACCAGCCTTGTGAAAATACCGCGCCGAGTCGAGCAGCGTCAATTCAATGCCTGCAACTTTGGCATACCCGGTTTCGCTTTTGAGCTGTTGCAGCCAGTCCGCCTGATTGGTTTTGCTAAAGGCTGATGGTCTCAAGTAAATAAACTGAATCCGGTGACGACCAAGTTCAAAATCCCTTATCTGCTTAGAGACGATGATTTGAATCACCATTACCGCTTGATGCGAAGATCCGTGGAACGCCGCTGCTCTCAACAGCGAGATCCGGTAATCCAATTTGAGATACTTCATCAATAGATCGATCCATCGCACCGGATCTGGTGCTCCACTGGATCGATCTTCTGGACGAAGAATCAGATAGAACCCTCGCCAGGGACTAACCAGACGGTCCTTCTTCATCAGCCGGGCCGATGCAGACTTGAACGCACCAGCATTGATACCAAGCGCACTCATTGCCTCATCCTTAGTGAAGTACTGGCGGCCACCGGCTAGCTGATCGTCTAAGTATTGCTCCAGGGTTCTCATGCCCCAATTATATGCTAAAAGTGCCGAATTGCAACACTATTGGCATACAAGTGGGGCAAAAGCGACAGTGAAAAGCCTCTTTGGGCTGGGTGTTAAGGGTTTTTGCCTTCTGGTGGTACGGGACCAGCACACTGCGCAGCGAAACTCATTTGTAACTACCCGTTTCCGGCTGGCCATGAAACCACATCAGACTGAAAATTGATTCTTCGCAAGACTCAGAGCCGCTCATTCGATTGGACGTGCCTAAACCAATCACGGATTAGATAGATATTGCACAAGAACAATCAAGAGGTTCGAAGCGCGATAACGGTGAATGATCATATTTGGCGCTTCTACTCTCGAAATGCCTCAATTGGCTCCAATCTATTCGAATCCAGTTGGAGCCACCAATTTTTCAAGCCCAGTGAGCATTTTAAGCTGTTGTTTGGCAGCTGCGGTGAGCGCTGGATTTATTTCTTTGGTTCAACTATCAATGAGTAACGCGAGTCGCCATTCGGTTCAAACTTCGGATAAAGACCAATTGTTACGGCTTTATCGCCCTTGTCGGCAACCATCGTTATGTGTCCATTATCTTGCTCTATTACGTTCGGACGTATCGTCCAACCTAGTTTCGGCAACTCAGCCTCATACCAGACTCGCACAACTTTTACGTCATTGATAGCGTTGTAGGCTACAAGTATTATTGGACCGCCAGTGTATTGGTCTGTGCTGTGATCAACTGAAAGTATTTTTGCACCAGCGTAGACGGGCACCGGAAAGTCCGCAGGTAGTGCTTTTGCTTCAGCTTGCGGAGTATCACTGTTTGTGCTTTGGGATACGTCTTTGCCAGCACAAGCACCTAGCGCAAAAACCGATAAAACTAACAGAATGCCTTTTCTTAGTGTGAACATTGTTTTTCCCTTATTGACTGCCTGTAATTATACTCACATGACGACCAAGGAGCTAAATCAGGCGTGCACGATTTGACTTCACCACTTTCTCAATTGACTTTAGTGTAGCTGTTCTGATAGGTAGGTCACCAACAAAGTCAGTAAAACCCTCCGCCACAGCAACAATTCGCTCGATTGTTTCCGCAGACTCTCGTTCCGCGATACCAGTCTTATTTGCTAGTTGCAGTAAATGTGTGCCGGCTGGAGCGCGTGCTTCTCCGCAAATATCCATCTGGTGCTCACCGCTTGGTCCTTCACTGAATGTCAGATCATAGGCAGGTGAAAATTGCCATCTACCATCTTTTGCCATTAAGAAGGAGAAGTTTTTCGAATGGTCATCACGGTTGTTAAACATTACATTGAATACGCATCGCTCAAACGCTTGTAGCACCTCGCGAGCATCGCGGGTCATGAACTGAGTCAGTCGCAAAAGTCCAGTGTAGTCGAGTTGCGGAGTTCGGAAATCCACGTGCGCCGCTCCTGCTGCCGTGTGCATCGGTATGCGCATGCCTTCTAGGCGGTCGAAACGTTCGACAGCGAATGCTGAAAGATCCTTGCCGAGATCAAAATATTCTGTCACAGGAACCCGAATCCCACTGGCGCTGGCAAGCCGACCGTACAGCGCTTCTATAGCGCACACCTCCTTGTGTTCGTGCTTTGCAGAAAATTTCACCAGCATAGGAGTTCCGGTACTTCCCTCCGAGCTGTACATGCGATTGCTCTTCCGATCAAAATTTACCAAGACCTTAGGACGAGCACCGTGTGGCGATCCGCCCATCAGCGCAAGTTTGCGTAATAGGACCTCACTCTCGTCATCGAGTACCTGACGAACATCCCGGGCGAGATCCAGCAATTGCACATCTTCTAAAGTCAATGCCTCACTTTCGGCTGGCTCGAAGGTGAGTGCTCCCATCGCTCTATCCCCAATGAACGCTAGTCGGTCCAGTGGAGAAATTTGAGCCAGGTCCCTTCCTTGCCTGCGAAAGAGCCTGTCCATCAACAGCATGCCCCAGCCGTCCGGCAATGCATCACTTACCAGTCCTGGTAATCGAAGTTGATGTTCCGGAAAATCACCGAAAGATTTCGCGCTTAACGGTAATTTGAAAGGAGATAGTTCAAGACCACGATTTATAGCCTGTGGTGAGTACTCGAAAAGAAGCTCTCTGCTGTCGTCCGCCAGCACTCCCAACTCAAATCGTTCTCCCCAGCCCAAGTAGATCACTTTCAGCTTTTTCATTCGGATTGTCTCCGCGATGCTCGTTGGCGCCTCTGACTAGCCTGCTCCATCGCCTTTATGGATTTTGGCTTTAGCTCAAACAAGTTCGACATAGATTCGATAAGACCGAGTGCCATTGCTACACGCAAGAACAGGTCGAAGGTACCACGTCCCGAGCGCTCAAAGTTGCGCAGTGCTCGTTGGGATACTCCTGCGCGAGCGGCTAGCTCGCTTTGCTGCAGGTTCGCGGCCAACCTATGAGCCCGAATTCTGTTACCGAACTCCCGGGCGATCTCATCAGAGGTAGCTAACTCAAAGTGCATGATTATGCCTATTATCGCACTAAATAGCATTTAAGAGGTAATATTTTGCCTATTATTGTTCATTCAAGCAAACCGGACAATCAGCCTCTAAATTTCAAATTCTAGATATCGGCGGTAACTTGATTTAATCTGCGCTGTTTGAGCCTGTCCAGAAATGGATGGACTTGTATAGATGTGGGTGTCAGGCGGCAAGAAGAGACCGTATTACTATGATTAGTTTGCCCATATCTGGTCCGGACTTGGATATCTATCAATACGAGAGAGTTCTTTCGGCTGAGGGAGTGCTTTTCCTTGAACTGCAGTTTGCGGATAAGGAAGCCAATATTTTTAAACGGATTGTTGGGCAATTGGGTCAAGCCGATGTGCATGATAGCCTCGGAACCACGCTCTGGGACGTCAAATATGACGCGGGTGCTGACCAGGCAAATGCTGCCCGCTCACTTACTACAAATGAATTTCCCATGCATACGGATGCTTCCTTTGAGGATTTGCCGCCAAAATACATTGGCCTATATGTTATTCAAGAAGATACCTTGGGCGGCGGTGTATCGCAATTCATTGATAGCCGGAAAGTGCTTGCTGCTATGTCCATGAAATCCAGACGGACGCTTCGCCACACCCAGTTTAAAATTCGCGTGCCGCAAGAGTTTATGCAGGACAAGGCTTTCATAATGGGATCTATTGTCGACAAGCAAGGTAATTTTCGCTTTCGCAAGGAAATAATTGCGCTTGAAGAGTGTAATGAGGCACAACTAGAAGCAATCTCCGAGCTTGAGACCTTGCTTCAAGATGAAAGTATGATTGAATCAAGATTTCTCAAAACAGGAACAATAATGCTGCTGGATAACAGACGCTTTCTGCATGCGCGCACGGAAGTAAAAGATAAGAACCGGCATTTGCTCCGCATGCGTTTCAACCCGAAGTCTGAAATCGGTGTAGTGGTAGCTGCCTGAGTATAATTAGTATCAATGATGAGACAGATGTTGTCCGATAACTCGCCTGAACAGTTTGGCAGGGACCATGCTTTGCTGATGGAGCAACTCTCCAGGCAAGGTAATGATGTCACCTGGTATTGCAATCTGTTCAAGTCGTTCAATCCATATCCAATTGAGATAAACCAAGAAGAGTATCTCAGGCAACATAATTTACAGAGAGTTCTGTATAAAGCTATCAAAGGCATAGTGACGAATTTTTTCAACGATGTCCGATTGCAGGCGCTTTATGGCTTTTCCGATGAGATTATGGATTTGCTCTCAGCAGTGAGAGACCAAGATTACTTACCGGGTAGTTATCGTCCGGACATCCTTTACGATGATCAAGGTGATTTTAAAATTTGCGAGATTAACGCACGCTTTCCGACCAATGGGTATTTCATTACTCAATACATCAATAATGTCGTCCCTCAACTGACGTATTTGCAGCAGGTGAGCAAGTCTCGTGCCCCTGAAAATTCGCAAGAGCCATTTTATGGACGCTTTTCGCCAGGCTCTAAGATTTTTATTCTCAAGGGAAGCGAAGAGGGTAGAGATGCGCATTTCTTGAAATATGAGGCAAGCCAATTAGGACATGAATGCTTGATTGTTGAACCATCTGAAATGTCCCATATCAATCTTGATGAGGCTGACTTTGTAATGGAGTTGCATCAGCACGAACTTCTAGGTACACATTATCGGGAAAGCATAAAGCGTCTGGTTAGGAGCCGGCCTTATTTGAATGACCTGCGAACAATATTTCTTGTCCACGACAAGCGATTTCTGGCAGCACTTTATCGCGATGATATTCGTGCTGATTACCTTTCATCTGAAGATGCCCGGTCGCTTAAGGACCACCTGTTGCCCACATTTGCCATTAAGGGTGACCGTGACTTGTTAATTAGGGCGTTGTCGGAGAAGGATAATTGGGTATTGAAGGCTAATTTATTGGGTAAGGGTCAGGGCATAGTTTTTGGCAAGACGGCTGAAATGGACATCTGGCAAGATGCTCTAAGGCAGACGTTTTACTCTGACTTTGTGCTGCAAGAACACGTCCAGCAAAAGCTGTTTCCAATTGTTTGCGACGAAGATGGGCAGGTAGCCTCTTATGATGTGAACTTGGTGGGCACGATGTTGTGCTTCGATGATCGATTTTTAGGACCAGGAATTTACCGGGCTCTTGCCCCCGACACATTAAAAGCGCCTGTAGTCCTTTTCCCGCTGGTAATTTAATCAAGATGCCTTTGTTGATTGTCTAATAGTCAGCCTCGTCCGGATAGATTAATGCAGGAGGCGGCGATGGCGCTGCCATTAATTGGGGTAAATTTACTATGGATATAAAGCCTTTTTCAAAGCAGAAGACGGACAAAGTAGACTTTTCGGATGTACCATTTGTGAATACTAATACGGTTATATCTGACAAGGAATGGAAGTCCATTATGGACTTCGTCAATAATAGTCAGGCTGGTGACAAAACTTCGGCAGCAAAGTTGCCTGATGTAACCTTCACTGATTCTGGACATCCTATCGGTAATTGCTGGAACCCCGCAGAATGGGTTAAGCCGAAGGAATCGCAAGAGATGCCGAAAGAGCTTGCTGAGGAGCTTAAGAGGTTGACGGAGCAAATCATATTGAAAGATTTACCGGCAAAGATCAAAGAGGCAGTCGATGCTATTCAGCACGGTAAAGCTCCCAAAGAGCGTCTTAATGATCAGGAATTAGCTATGCTTGACGAAACCATGAAGAAGTTAGGCTGGACTAGCAAAGGTGGTGGTGGATTTGTTGGTGGAGTATTTTCCACTTTTTCCTCACCTGATGGTAAAACGAATGTAACTGTATATAGCACTTCCATGGATGATCCATTGGGTAATCGCAAATAAGGCGGGTTAGTCCCAGAAAAGTTTGCAAGGTTTCTTGTCGTGAATGACGCTGTCGTTTGTAATCAGCGGCAAACCGAGCTGAAGCGCAGTTGCAACAATTGCTTTGTCAAAAGGATCGGCCGTGAATCTTAGTTGATGATATTGGATTGCCGTTTGTTCATCGAATGGAGCTGACAAGATCATTGGGTGTTTAAACAGCGCAGTAACCCAGTCTGAAAAGGGAAGACTGAGTTTTATAGCGCCATTACTGATGAGGATGGAAATCTCCCACAGTACCGTTGCTGGCACGTAAATTACTTTTGTCTTGTTCTCGATAGCGTCGTCAAAGGCGCGAAAAACTTTGCGGCTCAGTTTCGATTTAGGACCACAAAAATAACGAG
>SBAT01000427.1 GCA_005240105.1 Chloroflexota bacterium | reverse complement strand
GGTTGCTCTCGCAGGACTCGGACGGGCAGCCATGGATGCAGTTGCTTCCTTGCCAGCCGGAATTCAGGCAGACAAGCAAGCAGGTCGTGAATTGGCAAACTTGAGTCGGCAGGCGGCACGAGAATTACGTTGGCGCTACTGGCAGGACATCGCCAAAATCAAACCAAGGGAAATGGGAATTATCATTCCTGAGGAAATCACCAGCTCTAAGGAATGGTTAGCCGGGATGGAAGCTATAACCATTCTTAAGCAAGACGGATACAAAGCATATTTTGTTGGTGGTGCGCCTCGGGATTTATTGCTCGGCAAGATCCCCAAAGACTACGACGTAGTAACCAATGCGCCGTACCATCGTGTAAACCAGCTTTTGCCGGAAGGAAAAGTTGCAGGCAAGAGTTGTGCCGTCAAGCATGCCAATATAAACGGTATTGAAGTTGAGATTGCCACCTTTAGATGTGATGGCGCTTACTCGGACGGACGCCGTCCGGACGATGTGACACCACTGGATAAGTTGCCTGTCAACATTGCCATGCGAGAAGACGCCGGTCGTCGCGATTTAACGATCAACTCAATGTTCTTGGATCCGGAAAGCCGGACTATCTACTACTACTTTGATGGACCGGCTGATCTGGCGAACAAGGTCATAGATTCTGTCGGTAATCCACATGACCGATTTAAAGAAGATCCTTCACGCATGTTGAGAGTGGCAACTTTTGCCTCGAAACTTGGCTTTGAACCATCAAAAAGAGTTGTCTTAGCCATGATCCGCGATGCGCATACTATTCACAGAGCAGCAAATAGATCTTGGGGCATGGAATTAGGCAAGTTGCTAATGACACCACAGCCGGTTAAGGGACTCAACCTTCTTAAGCAAACTGGTCTGATGAAGGAAATGATTCCAGAATTGGATAGGCTTGATTCTCCTGCAGGTGATCAGGATCCTATCCATCACTCTGAGGGTAATACTTGGACTCATACTATGATGGTTGTTGATCGATCGGCTAAATCAGGCAAGCGTAACCTTAACCTTATGTTTAGTGCGCTATTCCATGACATAGGCAAGCCGGATACTCAAGTAAGAAAGGCTGATGGAAGAATCAGCAATCACAAACATGAAGTTGTTGGTGCGAAGCTAACCAAGAAGATAGGCAGACGGATTGATTTGTCGAACGACGAAGTAAATGACATTGCTGGAGCCGTGGAGGACCACATGGCTATGCACGGTGGACCCAATATGAAAGACTCTACTCTTCGAAAGTACTTGTCTTTGCCAAACATTGAGAATCTAATTGAGCTACAAGATGCTGATGCTTTAGGAAGAGGAAAATGTTGCGCCCCAACCGAATCAACCGATGCTCACGAACAAGGCAATGGCGGATCTCAGCGTCAATTTTGGGAAAACGCTCTGGAGCAAGCGCGCAACCCGGATGAAGCAACGCGAGCAATTGACGCCCCGCCGATACTTGATGGCAAGACGTTGCTAGAGTTTGGTTATAAACGTGGTATTCCACTAGGCGAGATAAAGAAAGCTGCTCAACTAGCTCAATACCGCGGTCAGTTTACTGACCTGGAAGGAGCAGTAAGCTGGCTTCGCCAGAATTGTGAAACGCCTGAGGCGGCTAATATCCGTACGGATGTTATAGTTCGTCAAATGCGCGCAGAAAAACGCGAGCTGCGTGAACGGGACCGCAAAGGCACCAAGTAGGGACAGGATATAATCTAGTCCATGGGTTTATCATTGACTAACTCGCTTGTCAATATTTTTGCGATGATGTTATTTGGACTAGTCCTCATAGCCATTGGCTATTATGTCTTGCAATCAAGTTTTCGAGACAAGATGAAGCAGTACATGTTGTCGATAGTTGCAACAGCACTGATTCTTTCCGGTTTGGTCGCAGTTGTTTTCAACAATTTTGGAAAGTTGATTGCTGCTATTGGCTATTGCTTGCTATGTTTCTCGCTAAAAGATCGACTACGCCGTTTTCGGCTTCCGTTATTACTCACAGCATTAATCATTTGTGTAGCAGGATTACCAGTTCTTTTGCCTCCGCATTACTTTCCAGAGCCAACTCTTGGGTATCTTTTACAAGGGGGAATCATAGTCGGGTTGCTTGCCATGGGTCTGCTGATGTTTACGTTCAGGCAAAGCTCGGTAAGTTTCGAGGGTGCTATGACAGGTGTTTTCCTTATCTTGTGCGGATTGGCTGTGATTGCTTTTGGTTGTTGGGGAATCATGTATAAGCTTTGTTCGACTGGAATGTTCTGAAGCGCCGGAATAAGCTGACATGACTACCTGATGGATGTCAGGCGTTCGTTTTGACTAATTGAATGTCAAAATAGAGCCATGAATTCATATGTACTTGGCTTTATTGTTGTTCTGGTCAGCACAGTCCTTGCCGTTGGCGGCATGTTGCTGGTCAGACGTTTTGTCGATCTTCAAAGGCTCAATTCATATCACGAGGTTGCCGGGTACTTCTTGTCTATCATTGGCACGCTTTATGCGGTGCTGTTGGGTTTTGTCATTGTTGATGCCATGAACAATTTGCAGAATGCACGCATGGTTGCCGAGCAAGAGGCAAATTCATTGTGCAATATCTATCTTGTTAGTGAGGGGCTTTCGACAGGATGTCGCGATCGTCTGCGTTTTGCCTGCAGCAAATATGCCGATGCCGTGATAAATGAGGAATGGCGAACGATGAGGCTTGGCGAATCAAGTCCTCAGGCAGTGGTCGCCATCATGGGTTTGTGGACAACCGCCGCCCGATTTGAACCTTCCACGGAAGGCGAACAGAATGTTCATCAAACCATTCTTTCAGAGGTTGCCACGCTCAGTAACAACAGACGAGATAGATTGGTGAATAGCGCTCATGGCGTAGCTCCCTTGATGTGGGCGGTTTTGATCGTGGGTGGTGTTTTCACGGTTGTGTTTACTTACTTCTTTGGCACGGCAAGTATTGCCGCTCAAGTCGTGATGACCATTCTTGTCTCTATTACACTTTCGCTTAATGTCTTTCTGGTTTATGTTTTTGGTTATCCATTTGCGACCGAGTTGGGAGTTAGACCAGAGGCGCTTAGGTTGGATCAAATGATATTCCACCGAATGGAAAAATTTGGCGGTACTGCTGAGAAGATGTTCGATGAATGGGAGTCAAAGAAGTCGCTGCCGGACATTATGCAAGGACTACCTCGCAACCCAGAGGACTTACACGGTTACAAGCGGCGGAAACATTAAAGGTCTCCCGGCGTCCAACCTTATGATAAGCTACCATTAGGCTATTAAGGATGTAATCGTGAGAGCCGAGAAGTCACCAGAGACTATGACGGGATCCAGCCAGTTTAAAAAGCCAATGTCTCGCAAGACACTCATTGTGGTGGCATTTCTTGCAGCTTCGTTAGTTGGCGGCTTTGCGATGAAGGTTATCTCCGACAGAAGCAAGGTGGATAATTCCAAGGATAAGAAGATTGCTGTAACAGTTGATGTTGCCAAGATTCAGGAAGTGCCAATTGAGATTCGCAGCATCGGCAATGTGGTGCCCTATTCGGTTGTAAATGTTGTGCCGCAAGTCGGCGGGCAACTAACCAAGGTCTACTTTACCCAAGGTGATTTTGTCAGGAAGGGGCAGCTTCTCTTTCAAATTGATCCCCGTCCCTACCAGGCGGCAGTTGAGCAAGCTCGCGGCAATGTTGCTCGCGATATTGCTCAGGTAGCAGCGGCGACGGCTACTATGCGCAAGAACATTACTATGATTGGCAGTGCCGAGGCGGTGATTGCAAAAGATCAGGCTGCAGAAGATTTTGCCAAGCGTGAGAAAAAGCGCTTTGACGAACTTGTTAAGCAGGGTGCTGTATCACACCAGCAAGCCGATCAGATGGCTACTAATGCGCTGACAGCGGCTGCTACTTTGGATTCCGATCGTAAAATGCACGAAAACGCTCGAGAGGTTACTCAAGTTGATAAAGCCAATATCGACGTGCTGCGCGGAACACTAAGAGCTGACCAGGCAGTTCTTCACAATGCAGAAATTCAATTGGGCTGGACAACAATTCGCTCTCCTCTTGATGGGCGGACTGGCAGCTTGAATATTTATGAGGGGAATGTCGTTACAGCCAATTCTGTCACGCCGCTGGTGACGATAGATCAAGTGCAGCCTATATATATATCCTTCACGCTGCCCGAACAGCATTTAGATCAAATTCGCCGTTGCATGGTTAATGGGACTCTTAACGTGAAAGCATTAATTGGTGGGGAGAAGACGGCTACCGTCATGGAAAAGGTTACTTTTCTGGAACATAATGTAAATACCGCTGCCGGCACGATAACTCTCCGGGCAACAGCGATGAATTTTGATAAGAAGCTTTTCCCAGGACAATTCCTGGATGTCATAGCCACAATGCCTCCTGATGGTCAAACGGTAGTGGTGCCGGAAAGCGCTGTTCAGCCGAGCCAGAATGGCAATGCGGTTTATGTGCTGAAGGCTGACAATACCGTCGAATTTAGACCTGTGGAATTGAAGCGGTCTTTTGCCGGAATGGCAGCTCTTGGTAAAGGTGTGGCACCGGGTGAACTCGTTGTTACTGATGGTCACATGCAGCTGACCCCTGGTGCATCCGTACTTGTGCAGTCTCGGACCGCTGCCCGCGGTAACTAGCCGTGAATATTTCACGAATTTTCATCGAGCGCCCGGTGATGACGACGCTGGTGATGGCCGCCTTTCTGATTTTTGGCATGTTTGGATTCTTTTCTCTTGCCATTAATGACTTGCCGGCTGTTGATTTTCCAACCATACACGTGAATGCCAGTTTGCCTGGTGCAAATGCCGACACAATGGCTTCTGCTGTGGCCACGCCTCTGGAAAAGCAATTTGCTGCCATTGCCGGACTGGATTCAATGAATTCGACTAGTTCAAATGGCTCGACTCAAATTACCTTGCAATTCAATCTTGATCGCAGCATCGATGGAGCAGCTGAAGATGTGCAAGCTGCTATGGTGGCAGCCAGACCTTTTCTTCCCACAAGCATGCCTACGCCGCCTATTTTGCGCAAGGTTAATCCTGGCGATAATCCAATCTTGTATGTTGCTGTGCACTCGGCCACTTTGCCTATTTATACGGTAGATGAGTATGCCGAAAACGTCATGGCATCGCGCATGTCTATGGTTTCAGGTGTCGCCCAGGTGCAGGTTTTTGGTTCTCAAATTTATTCGCCGCATGTGCAGATAGATCCGCGACGTCTGGCTGCCTATGGAATTGGCATGGACGAAGTTGTAAAAGCCGTTCGCGATGCCAATGTCAATCAACCGACGGGCACTTTGTACGGGCCACAGCGCGCATACAACGTCAAAGTTAACGGGCAATTGATGAATGCTGATGAATTGCGCCCGACAATTGTCGCTTTTCGCAACGGCTCTCCTGTCAGGCTTGGCGATCTTGGCGATGTCATTGATAGTGTACAAACAGATAAGATAGCCAGCTGGTACAACACCAAGCGTGGTGTCATTCTTGCAGTACAGCGTCAACCGGGTACCAACACTATCCAAATCGTTGACGACATCAAGAAATTACTGCCGACATTCAGGGCTATCTTGCCCAATGCCGTCAGCGTCGATATCCTCTATGACCGCTCACAATCAATAAGGCGTTCCGTGGAGGATGTGGAAAAAACACTGGTGCTGACAATTATTTTTGTTGTCTTTGTCATATTCCTTTTCCTGGGCAATCTTGCTACTACTGTAATCGCCAGCCTATCGCTGCCCATAGCAATAGTAGGCACCTTTGCTTTCATGAAAGGATTTGGCTTTACGCTGGATGTCATCTCGCTCATGGCACTTACTGTTTGTACTGGCTTTGTTGTCGACGATGCAATTGTGGTTGTGGAAAATATCATCAGGCATATGGAACGGGGCGAATCGGCCAT
>SBAT01000061.1 GCA_005240105.1 Chloroflexota bacterium | reverse complement strand
TTATCGGGCTTGTGGTGCCCTGTGTGCCGAAAGTTTTTTTGGCTGCTTCCGCAATTACATCTGCTGCCGAGTCTTGCGACTTAACTCCGTCGCTTGTTTTCTTTGCTCGAATTTCAACAACGCTCATGCCGCGACTGGCTAAACGCGCTCGTAATGCAGAGGGGGATTCGGCCTGTGCGGTGGCTTCCAAAACTCGTCCTGTTCTGTCCCTCACTTTGTATATGAACTCGACCAACTAGGTTTCTCCTACCGCCGTATACCGGCTAATGATGAACTGGATAGTAGACGCTGCAGATCATCCGGATGGGACGTTTTTGTAAGAGCATCTTCAAATGATACCTGACCCGACTTGCAAAGTCCGACCAGTGAAGATTCTAGGGTCTGCATTCCATGTGCTCCGCCTGTTTGAATGGCTGAATAGACCTGAGCGGTCTTGGCTTCACGGATCAAATTGGCTATGGCCGGAGTGTTAACTAGAATTTCCAGGGCCAAGACGCGGCCCTTGGTCACGTTGGTGCCGCCTTGAGCTTGCTGAATCCGCGGCAAAAGCGTCTGACTTAAAACTGCCACGAGCGATCCGGAAAGCATTACGCGCACTTGCTCCTGTTGTCCAGGTGGAAAAACATCGATAATCCGGTCAATAGTCTGAGCAGCTGATGAAGTGTGCAATGTGCCAAACACAAGGTGTCCTGTTTCAGCAGCCGTCAAAGCAAGTTGGATGGTTTCTAAATCACGCATCTCACCAACGAGAATTACATCAGGATCTTCGCGCAAAGCAGCCCTTAAAGCGTTGCCGAAACTTCTAGTGTCGTTGCCCAATTCACGCTGGGAAACTACGGATTGCTTGTTCCCATGAATAAACTCAATCGGATCCTCAATTGTAAGTATGTGCTCGCAGCGATTTTCGTTGATCCAATCGATCATGGAGGCAAGCGTTGTAGATTTCCCCGAACCAGTTGGTCCGGTAACCAATACTAATCCGCGTGGTTTGTGCACTATCTCCTTTACCAGTGGTGGCAAACCAAGCTCATTCATGTTTGGCACTTTGGCAACAATAGTACGTAATGCAGCAGCATATGAACCTCTGTCACGGTAAGCGTTAACCCGCCAGCGTCCAAGCCCTTCCAGACCATAACTGCAATCTAATTCATATGTTTGCTCAAGAGTCTTGCGCTGTTCTTGATTGACAATCGAGAAGATTAGCCTTTGCGTATCCTCTTTGGTAAGCGGATCAAACTGGGTGCGGATTAATTTGCCGGCCACGCGGATGATTGGCGGTTGACCGACTTTTATGTGCAAATCAGATGCCCCACGGTCGTACACCACCTGCAAAATTTCCTGCATTTCAATTGTCATTTGTAACGGTTCCTTTTTGTAACGCTCCAGTTTCGCTGTCGCTACACCTTCGCTTGCCTGCCGGCTCGTCCATCTTCGCTTCGCGGCGACCTGCTCATCGCAGCTCTTGCTGCGCTACATTTGCGTGCCTTCCGGCGCTTCCACCTTGTCTGTTATTTCATAGTGCTATGGCCTCGTTGGTGGAGGGGGTTTCCAGCGGTTTTGGTGTTGGCTTTGGTGCTGGTTTGTCGGCGGGTTTTTCTGGCTGTTTTGTTGTTCGTGAGTTCTGGCAGTGGGGGCAGCGCTGCCAGGAGCCTGGGATGTTTGCCTGGCAACAGTCACACATGGAATCAAGTGAAGCTTCCGCAGTAGTCAATCCGCATTTTGGACAGCTGGACCAGTGCGCTTCTTGGAAGGTGCCGCAACGTTGGCAGGTCTTTTTTAGATCGACGCGGCAGAATGGGCACTTCATAAAGTCGTCGCCGATTGGATTGCGGCATTTTGGACAGAGTCTGTCTTCGCCGCCGGTATCGGACATGGTTACGCGAATGACCTCGTCAACTGTCGTTAATCCTTCGCCGACAAGGCGCAGGCTGTAGTCCTTAAGTGGTATCATGCCGGCTTGTTTGGCGGCAAACCTAAGCATTGCTGTGGATGCTCCTGACGATATAAGCTCGCGGATTTCATCGTTGATTCGCAGCACTTCAAAAACACCGACACGTCCTTTGTAGCCGGTCTTGTTGCAGACATCACAGCCGATGCCTTTGTAGAAGATAGGCCAGTTGGAGTTGTTAACGTTCAAGCGGTAATATTTTATTGTTGCTTCTGCTAAGGATTCGTGACCTTTGTCGAGAAGTCCTGTGTACTCCAATGTTGCTCTGTCCGGCACGTAGTCAGTCTTGCATTCGCTGCAAACTTTTCTGACCAGACGTTGGGCAACTATGCCAATTGTGGCCGAGGCGATTAAGAAGGGATCTATTTCCATTTCAGATAGACGAGTAATGGCGGATGGTGCGTCATTTGTGTGTAATGTGGTGAATACCAGGTGACCTGTGAGCGCAGCTTCGATGGCTACCTTGGCTGTCTCTTTGTCGCGTGTTTCACCGACGAGCATGATGTCCGGATCTTGACGGAGGAATGCTCTTAGAATACGTGAAAAATCTAGTCCCTTCTCTCTTAATACCTGGGTCTGGTTTATGCCGATCATTTCGTATTCAATTGGGTCTTCTGCCGTAACTATGTTTACTCCTGGCGCGTTCAATTGAGCTAGGGCAGAGTATAGAGAAGTGCTTTTCCCGGAACCGGTTGGACCGGTAACGAATATGATCCCGAACGGCTTCTTAATCATTTCATGCACGTGGGACAAAGAATCGTTGTCTGTAATTAGTTTGTCCAGAGCTAGCTGCACATTGGATGAATCAAGGATACGAAGAACAACCTTTTCGCCGTATCTACCCGGTACCGTAGAGACACGGAAATCGATATCTTTGTTGGAGAACCGGACGCGAATGCGACCGTCCTGCGGTACGCGTCGTTCGGCAATATCCAAACTAGACATTACTTTGAAGCGGGAAACAAGAGCGGAAATAACTGCCTTGGGCAGTTTTCGATCCACATAGAGGACACCGTCAAGACGATAGCGGATGATCATATCCTCTTCCTGCGGCTCAACGTGTATATCAGAACACTTTTGTTTTATAGCCTTGGCAATTATTTGGTTGGCTAAATAAATAACTGGCGCATCTTCGGCCGAACGAGCAAGATCGATCTCGTTGATGCCCATGCCGAGATCCGTCTCAATCGTATCTAAGGTCGAGAGATCTACATCACCTTCGATGAACTGCCGCTCTTGTTCTTCCGGTGTGACGAAAAACTCTGCTTCGCGACGAGCATACATGGTTTCCATAAAATTCTGGAAATCATCTTCGGTGCAAACAAGCGGACTAACTTGAAACCCTTTCAACCTGTATTTGATGTCGTCCAAAGCCAACAGGTTATTGGGATTGACCATAGCAATAGTCAATCTATTGCCCTGGCGTGATACAGGAACAAGTTGGTGCTGGCGCATGATGCCGTCCGGTAAAAGCGTGATTAGTTCTTCATCAGCTTCGACCTTGGCTAGTGCGACATACGGTACTCCGTATTGCAACTCGAGAGCGTTTTTAAGATGACTTTCTCCGGCAAGACCCATGCGCGAAAGAATGACGGTCAACGGATCACCTGTGCGAACGCGTTCTGCTTGTACCAGCTTTAATTCCTCTTCGGTAATTAGGCCGTTTTCTACAAGTAATTCGCCAATTTCTTTTTTAATCAGTGCCATTGCTTAAGACGCAACCTCCGATTTCTTTGCTGTCTGGCAGTATGGACAGACTTCCCAGGAATCGTCCACCTCCGCCTGGCAAGTGCGGCAGGAAGTTTCCAGCTCTGCATCGGTTTTGGAGAAACCGCATTGCGCGCAGCTATCCCACGACTCCTCCTGGAATGTGCCGCAACGCACGCAAGTTTCTTTTAAGTCGTGTTGGCAGAATGGGCACTTGATGAAGTCGTCACCAATGGGGTTGTGACACATGGGACAGAGCTTATCGGCTCCTGTCGTATCGGACATCGTTACGCGTATTACCTCATCAACACTGGTTATGCCTTGTGCCACCAGGCGTAGACTGTAATCTTTAAGTGGCACCATGCCATTTTGTTTGGCGGCAAAGCGGATATGAGATAAGTTGGCTCCGGAGGCAATGAGTTGTCGCAATTCGTCGGACAAGCGCATGATTTCGTAAACGCCTGCTCGACCTCTATAACCTGTATTTTGGCAGGAATTGCAACCCTTGCCGCGGTTGAACAAGGGCAGACCATCATCGTTTGTTCTCAGGCGGTAATAGTTAACTGTGGCGTCGGCGAGCTTCTCGTGATGTTTTTCCATCAGTCCTAAATACTCCAGCACGCTCTTTTCCGGAACGTACTCCTCTGTGCAGTCAGAGCAAATTCTTCTAACTAGTCTTTGAGCAACGACACCAATGGTGGCAGCTGCCACGAGATAGGGGTCTATAGACATTTCGGCAAGTCTTGTGATTGCAGACGGTGCATCGTTTGTGTGTAAGGTAGTGAATACTAAGTGACCTGTAAGTGCTGCCTCGACGGCAATCTTTGCTGTTTCTTTGTCACGAGTTTCACCGACGAGCATGACGTCGGGATCTTGACGCAGGAATGCCCTTAGTACGCGGGCAAAGTCCACACCTTTTTCGCGCAATACTTGCACTTGAGTTATGCCCTTCATGTCATATTCAATTGGATCTTCGACTGTCAGAATGTTTATTTCGCGTGAATTGCGTTCGGCCAGTGCTGCATAGAGACTAGTTGTTTTACCGGAGCCTGTTGGTCCACAGACAAAGATGATGCCGTAGGGTTTGCTGATCATGTCCTTGATTTCTGCAAAGCTCTCCTTGTCAGCAATGAGTTTGTCCAGTTGCAGGGCAGTATTACTTTTGTCGAGTAGTCTCATCACCACTTTTTCGCCGTGTTTGACAGGTAATGTCGAAACACGGAAGTCGGTGTCACGTCCGGAAAACCTCAAGCGCATGCGACCGTCTTGAGGTATGCGTCTTTCAGCAATATCCAAATTGCTCATGATCTTGAAGCGTGAAATTAGAGGACCGAGAACTGCTTTGGGAAGTTTTCTATCAATAAACAGAACGCCATCCAAACGATAACGGACCACAATCTGCTTCTCTTGTGGTTCGATGTGGATGTCGGAATAGTGCATCTTGATTGCTTTTGCCAATATCTGGTTGGCCAGGAGCACGATAGGTTCGTCTGCCGCTTGCTTGGCCATCTCGATTTCAGAGAATTCTTGTTTTTGCTCGTTGATGATTGATAGAGCGGAGGTCAAATCGACTTCTTGATCAAGATATGCCTGCTGTGCTTCTTCGTGTTCGCCCGGACCGGCTTTGGCCATGAACTTGCCGTAGCAAGTTTCCATAAAAAACTGGAAGTCGTCTTCCGTGCAGACCATGGGCTTGATGTGCAAACCCTGCAATCTGTACTTGATGTCATCCAGAGCAACAAGGTTGTTTGGATTGACCATTGCCAGCAAAAGTCGGTCGCCCTCTTTGCCTATGGGCGCGACTTGGAACTTGCGCATTATGCCTTCAGGCAACATGCCCAGGATGTCATCATCTGGTGTGTTATTGGCTAAAGCTACGTAGGTAACGCCGTATTTGAGTTCGAGCGCCGTTTTGACGTGGTTCTCGGTGACCAAACCCATTTTGGCCAAGACCATGGAGAGCGGCTCTCCCGTACGGGCGCGCTCTTCTTGGGCCTTCTGTAACTCCTCGTCGGTGATTAGCCCGTGGTCGACGAGAAGGTCGCCAAATTCCTTTTTGACAAGGGCCATGGTAGCTTTCCGTGCTCCAGTAGTCAGCTTTTAATGTTCCCGAAAGTTCGGCCAATTAAACATATAAATTAGAATATAGCGAAGCAAGAGCGGCGATGAGCCGGTCGCCGCTGAGCGAACGTGGTATGCCGGAAGGCGAGCGAAGGCGAAGTGAAATGAAGCCGGAGCGCTACGAATAGACTAGTTAATATATGGGGCTAGCGTGTCCAGAAACGACCTAAAAATTCTAGTTTTCGTCCTTGTCTTGGCTTTTGGGCTGAGGTTGTCCGGGCTAGGCTTCGAGAGCTTGTGGTTGGATGAGTGCTATCAAACTCTGATTGAGGTCTACGGGCATCCGATGCCTGACTTTGCCTCCATGGGCGATAAGCCATATCTCTTTCAGTACTCCAACCTGGTTGGCACTGCGGACTTGCTGAAGAACTTTTCCAAGCTGGATCCAGTATGTCCTCCCTTGTATGCCGTGATGCTCAATGCTTGGCTCCATCTCTTTGGTGGTTCTGATATTGCAATTCGATTTTTATCTTGCCTGACATCACTTTTAGGTGTGGCAGCTGTTTACGTTGTAAGTCGAAGCATTTTCAACCCGCAGGCGGCTTTACTTGCCGGCTTGCTAATGGCTGTTTCGCCATTTGATATTGCCTATGCGCAAGAAGCTCGTATGTACAGTCTGGCTGAACTTGCCGCCGTTGTCTCTTTTGGCAGTTTGATTATTATGTGCCGCTGGAAGGCAACCAAACTGCCCTTCCTGCCTTTGGCTTTCTATGTCGTTGCCACATGGGCACTTGTTAATAGCCACTACACGGCATTATTTATCGCCCTGGCCGGTGGGCTATGGGGTCTTATAGAAATCGTCCGCCGGCGCAACTTAAGGCTTTTGATTACTTTGACTATTGGCTGGCTGGCTGTTGCACTTTTGTGGGTGCCCTGGCTGTCCTTTTTCTTTGCAGCGGCTAGCATTCGTAAAGGGTCGCTTTATGTTACTCGAGAGTTTTCCTGGTCGTGGCCCTATTACGCTTTGTTTTTCAAAGTGCCTGTTAATTGGTTGTCCTATATGTGCGGGCGCCGCGTTGCGGTGATACCACTCTATGCAACTGCAGCATCGTTTCTGTTGTTAGCGTTGAGAAAAACACTAGCCAAGTCGGAACACTTAAATTCCTTCCTGGCGCTCTGGTTTTGGGTCCTCGTGCCGGCCTTAGGAATTTGGATGACCGATGTTTTGCAAAACAACCGGATGATTGAAGTGTCCCGCTACTTAATTGGTACCGCACCGGCGATATACATGCTCTGTGGTGCCGGTTTAGCCTTAGTCACTAAGCATTATAAATTGTGGTCCTATGTGCTAATTTGCCATGTCATTTTGGCAATGGCTAACAATGTTTATCAACACCTTGTTCCCCAAAAAGAACCATGGAGACAAATGGCTCAAATGGTCGAGTCTAATGTCGGCGGCGACATGCTCTTTGTTTGTCAGCCTTACGACATAGTCTGCCTCGATAGATATTTGCACAGTCCACGCAGGCAAATTGGTCTAAGCACGGTAATGAATGATGAAACGGTGGCTAATGCTGTTGGTAAATACAACAGATTCTGGCTAATAACCGCACTTGATGGGGAAGCCATTTGTGCGCGCTTACCTAAGAGCCTCGTTAAGAAGCAAGAATTCAAACTACCTCGTGGACTAATTCTCCGTTCCTACGAAGCAAATTAACTTACAGTTGCTGCTTCCAAATGGCGTGAACCGTTTTTGACAACGCAGTTGTGACCAATTACGCAGTGGACTAAGCTGACGCCTGGTTCAATGTTGCTATCGGACCAAACGACGGTATCACGTAAATCGGCATTTGCCCCAATGACGCAATTATCGCCAATAACAACATTGCCGGAAATCTTCACGCCGGACTCGATGCGGCTGTTGTTACCTAGCATCAAGTTGCCTGTAATTTTGGCGTTGTCGGCAATATAGGTGTTTTGCCCGATATAACCGAAGTCGTTATGGTTGCCGGGTAGCTGGAGTTTTAATTTCCCTTCCAATGCATCGAAGTTGGACATTCGATATTGCTTGATGGTGCCCACGTCCGACCAGTAGTTGCCTATTTCATAACCAAGCACCGGCAGACCCTTCTCAACCAGCAGAGGAAAGAGTTGTTTCCCGAAACCAAATGTTCCTTCTCTGGGAATGTAATTGAAGACTTCCGGCTCGAGAACATAGATGCCCGTAGAAGCTAAATCAGACAATGCTTCGCTTGGATCCGGTTTTTCTTGGAAGCCTGTGATTAAGCTGTCTTTGTTGGTCAAGACGACGCCAAATTGACTGACATCATCAACACGCTTGATGCCTATTGTGGCGAGAGCCTTCCTATCCTTGTGTGCCTTGATGATATCGGAAAGACTGGCATCAGTTAGAAGGT
>SBAT01000148.1 GCA_005240105.1 Chloroflexota bacterium | reverse complement strand
TTTTCACATCTTGTCCTACGGAATTAACCACTTGATTTGAACTTTTTCGAGTCTTCCACGTCTTTATAAATAGACGGCAACGTGAGGGCTTGAGAGAATGTCAGACATATGGTATGGTGACCATAGGGGTATAAAAATTCTGGCCCGTAAAGAAGATTTTTGGGACGGCACTTTTATGGAGTTAGTAATTTGGCAAGTACCAACAGATACAGACCATCCTCATGGATTAAAGTATCGCCTTCATTTCGGAACGTTGTCTGGAGAATGTATTGTTCGATACGACAATCGCAGAGGCAAAGGAGACCATAGGCACATCGAAGACAAGGAAAATGCGTACACTTTTGTTAACCAGGGGCAGCTAATTGCTGATTTCCTTAACGATGTACAACACCATCGGGAGCTAAGAAAATGGCTAAGCAAGCAAAACCAAGACGAATTTTAATAGGTGTAAGAAGCTGGGCAGATATGGATAAAACAAAACAAGAATTTGTTGAAGCATGGACCCGTGCCGAAAAGGGTCTTGCCCCAATCGAGCCCATTCATCGCCAATATTTTGAAACTGTCGAATTGCTCTGGAAAAGACTTACGCCTCAGCGCATCAATCTCATACGAGTCTTACGAAAAGAAGGTCCCATGAGTATGCGC
Organism: Chloroflexota bacterium; assembly: GCA_005240105.1. Classification (GTDB taxonomy): domain Bacteria; phylum Cyanobacteriota; class Vampirovibrionia; order Obscuribacterales; family Obscuribacteraceae; genus SBAT01. The sequence continues at coordinate 8,032 of SBAT01000148.1, read as the reverse complement.
AAACTTGCTGCGCACACCAAACGCGACTACAAGAATGTGCATACAGATATTCAGGAACTGATTCGACTAAGCCTGGTAAAAAAGCGAAGGAAAGACAATCTCTTCGAAGTACCTTGGGACTCTATAGAGATGCAAATCAATCTGGCTGAATGCGCGTAATCAACGCGAGCTCCAATTTGCTACGGCAGATTCCTCGCGATGCTCGGAATGACAAAGGGGACGATCTCGTCAGCCCAAATAGTTTTCTATCGCTTCGACGATACGCTCGGAGGCTTTGCCGTCACCGAAGGGATTGACGACTGTGGACATGGTTTTGTAGGCGTTGGCGTCTTTGAGTAATGTGTCCGCGGCTTCAAAAATACCTTCGCGCGTCACGCCGACTAGCTTCGAGGAGCCGGCTTGCACGGCTTCGGGACGCTCGGTGTTTGTGCGCATTACGAGTACGGGCTTGCCGAAAGTTGGCGCTTCTTCTTGGATGCCACCGGAGTCTGTTAAGACGAAGAAACACTTTTGCAGAGCATAGACAAAAGGCAAATAATCCAATGGCTCGATGAGAATCAAGCGTGGATGGTCTTTGAAAATTGGTTTGAATGAATCGCGAACGACGGGATTTTTGTGGATCGCATAGAGCACTTGCACGTCTTCGTGAGCATCGGCGATTTGACGCAAAGCATGAGCAATTTCTTCCATGCCCGAGCCCCAGTTTTCGCGACGGTGCGCTGTTACGAGCAGAACTCGCTTGTTGTCGAAATCAGCATTAGCAAAAAGACTCTTATCGACGAGATTTCCATTTAGTCTTGAGACCGTGTTATTCAAAGCGTCAATAACAGTATTGCCGGTTAGATAAACGTGATCGGTAATTCCCTCGCGGCGCAAGTTGTCCACGGCGCGCTGGGTAGGTGGGAAGTGCAGAGTCGCCAGACGTCCGACTTGTTGGCGAGCCATTTCTTCCGGAAATGGGTTGTAGCGATCACCGGTGCGAAGACCAGCCTCGACGTGCCCGACTGGAATTTTCTGATAGAAGGCTGCAAGAGCCGCCGCCATCACTGTTACTGTGTCTCCCTGAACAAGCAACATGTCCGGCTTGGCTTCGGTTAAGAGTTTGTCCACCCCAAGAATTACCTTCGACGTCAGCTCCGGCAAAGTTTGCCCATGTTGCATAAGGTTCAAGTCATACTGCGGCTCTATCTCGAACCACTTCATCATCTGGTCGAGCATTTCGCGATGTTGCGCAGTTAATACAACAATTGGCTCGACTTTCTTCGACGCCCGCAAAGCGTGCACGACAGGCGCCAGCTTTACAGCCTCGGGCCTCGTGCCAAAAACACACATTACACGCTTCTTCATGGTGGGATTTTAGCATTTGGGTTCGCGCAGACCTGGGAATAAATAGATGTGAGTAGCCCCATCTTAAATGCCATGACTGATAAAGAAACAAGCCACAAAAATCACTATTACACACTTGGCATCAGCGAGGATGCCTCAACCGAGGACATTCATGATGCCTACGAGCGTCTTTATCAGAAATTCGGACCCCATGTGACTCTATCCGGGCAAGACCCAGAAATGATGCTTAAGACGTTTAAGGAAATAACCGAAGCCTACGAGACTCTCATCAATCCAGACAAGCGCAAACATTTCGATAGTACGGGTTCAATGCACTCTTCCCGCTCAGATTTGCGTAAGTTGTGGGCGCAATCGTCCGGGCCCAAACCAGCCGGCCCAGCCTCAAAAGGCGAATTGAAGATAGCGCGGGACACTACTGTTACTATTCCAATCACCCTAAAAGAAGCCATCAAGGGCACTCGCAAAGAGGTGACCCTGAAAGACTCTGTACCCTGCGAGGACTGCTCCGGGCTAAAACCACTTGTGCGAATGCAATGCCCCAACTGTCACGGCATTGGCTTTACGCGCGCTGATCGTAAGGAAGAAATTGACTTGCCCGGCGGCATGTATCACGGAGTAGAGGTGCGAATTCCAGAATGTGGCACCTTCGATACTCAGACAAACAAGCACGGCGATTTAGTCATCAAGATTGAAGTCATTCCGCATCCACAGTTTGTAATTGTCGAGAAAAATTTGACGTGTACAATCCCGGTCACAATTTTCGAAGCCGTCCTGGGAGCCGACATTGAAATTCCCACCGGCACAGGCAAGGTTGTCATGAAGATACAGCCGCTGTCGCAAAACGGGAGAGTTTATCGTCTGCGCGGGTTAGGTCTGGCTGGTGGGGATCAGTTGGTAACGATTGAAATCCGCATTCCGGAAAAATTGACCGCAGAAGAGAAGTCTCTTTTTCAGCGAATAGCAAATTCGACAAAGATGGCGGACCCGCGCAAGGATATTTTGTAGAAACTCCCATTGTCATTCCGAGGCTTTAGCCGAGGAATCTGCCGCATATTTTCCTGTGCGTGTTGTGTAACATGATCGGCGATTCGCTGCGGTAGATTCCTCGTTTCACTCGGAATGACAAAGGTGGAGATGACAATGCAACGAAGAAGAACAAGATGACAAGGGGCGCATCGCTTTGCTCTTCCCACTGCATGGATCATCCGATCACATATGCGATCGCACGACGCTCAACGAGCTGCGCCAACCGCGAATTCCGCTTGTCAACTCCACCTTGGTTACTTCTAACGCGAAGTGCCACCAGTTGGGTGTTTGGACCAAATATATATTTGCTTTTCAATAGGTAATTACCATAGGGTGAGGGCATCATTTATTCTTCTCTTTTTACAAAGAAATCAGCCAGAAACCCAGTATTTCAAAGCATTTTCAACATCCCACTTCCTGCAACTTGCAGGTTGGGTGTTTGTCGTATTACGTCACGGTTTCCAATGGAGACAAACCCATGAAAGATCTTTCCAAACTCACAAGAGCAGAACGCCAGGCAATCGCCAACGGAGTTCTGTTCAACAACCGCCCCGTGAACTCTAAGTATGGGTACTCCCAACTTCAGCAAGTTCGCAACCTCACTGTGCCTGACTTCGCAACGATTTTGTTCTGGCCGGATCTGCACACCGATGCCAAACACGAACAAGCTAGGCAAGTCGCACTTCGTTTTGCCGCTGACCTTGGTCTGACCATCAACATTCTTGCCGGCGACCTTGGTGACCAACCAAACATCAGCCGATGGCCACAACCGACCAATGCCAAGAGTTATGACCTCGACCGCGAAGAAACCCAAACGGGCAAGGACATTACCGAAATACACTTGGCTACCGGCGCGTTAGCTACGTACATCATCGACGGCAACCACCTCAGATATCAAGCGTACTTGAACACAGTTGCCGGTCCATTGGCCACCCTGACCAACCGCGACGGTTCACGCGTATTCAATGCCAAAGAGCGCATGAAGATATCGAGAGATTTGCCAATCACACACCTAGCCGGTTCGCTAAATCGCGGCGGCTTTGATGGTGGATTGCTCATCAACAACACCGACCTGGCTACACACGGCAACAGAAGCACTCGTCAACCAGGCGGTGCCGCTCGTGTCATGTCGGACAACCTGAACATTTCCGTTCACACCGGTCACACGCACAAAGTCGCCAACGGCGCTCGGCAAACGACTGGTAAGGGTGTCATCAAATGGTCGGAAAATGGCTTCCTTGCTGATTTTCGTTCAGCCATGATGGCTTACATCGGCAACTTGGACAAAAATTGGCAGCTAAACCTGACAGTTTGGACCGTGGCTCATGACGGCACCATAAGCGAACAGCTTGTGCCAATCACGCCTATGGTCCTGTCGGACGGAAGAGAGACTTGGGGACTAGTATTCGGCGGCAAAGTATACCTCGCTACCGACTACTAAATATCGATACAGCGACTTAGAGCCCTGCTGCATTTCGCGGCGGGGCTTTTTGTTGTTTTCGGAGACGTTAAACCATGAAAAATAAAACTACAAAAACCAGCGACACAAAGGCCCAGCTGGATAAACTCGCCAGAAAAATTAGGCGTGCTGCACGTGACCCAGTCCTATTGGACATCGTCACCAGTAATTGCATTCGCACCGGCGAACTTCCAGCACCTGAAGCTGCTCTCGACGCTCACGAAACGCTGTTCGATTTCCTCGGCAGTTTTTCGGAGTATATGGAGTATATCGCCGAAGGCAGAAAACACCAGAATCTCCCGTTTGACGGAATAGCCGCAAGCAAAAGGATTTGGAACTTCAACTACGACCCAAAGAGTGGTATCACGCCTTATGAATTCATCGACGAATTCATGGACTACTCTTGCCTGGATCGAGGCGGGTTTTCGGACCTGTCATTGATTTCCAAAAAGATTCCTGGAATGCTTAACCGCCTGCACAAAGGTGGACGTGGCAAGCAGCGCTTCACGCTACACTTATGGACGGACGTGCCGGCTTTCAGCTCGGTACACCCCAACACCGGTGCCTGGCTTGAATCAGACTCGGCCCGCTATGGAACCTACAAACTAGTCCGCGACAACAAACTGCCAATTGCGCACGAGCGCATCGAGTTTCTCAACCCCAATGAAAAGGTTCAGAGCATGCGCAAGCGCGGCATTTTGGTTCTTGTCGACGACAAGGACTCGACGGCCATGAAGGTTCAAGAAATTGGACGGGTCTGCTTTGTTCCGAAGCACAGCTTCAACGGCAAAGTAAGCGATCCGCGCGTAGTTTACCTGGACAGCATCGACCAGCTCGAATTTGCTTTGCGCACATTCTACGTGGAGCTGTACAAAGCGTTGAAACAACGCGAGTCTGTCACAGGACCACTGCGTCAGCCGTACTTTGTGGACTATCCCATCAGCTAATCGCTAGCTAATTTCGAGTAATGTCATTCTGAGCGCGAGCGAAGAATCTCACGCCTTAACGGCCGAGACTCTTCGCGTTGCTCAGAGTGACATTCTCAGCAGAATTCAGTAATAGAACGAGGAATTCTTATGAACGATAAACAAACCCAATTCCTTGTCTCAATCTGCAAGCACCCAGATTTGAGCTTGGCAAAAGCCGGTATCTATGCTCCCACAGCGGATCTACCGGTAGGCACGGAAATTATTACCGTCGCCAATAGGGCATGGCCTCTAATCGACGAGGCCTGCGACGAGGTGCTCATAGACATTCTTCGCGACAAGGAAAAGCAAGGCATTCCTGTTTTGCTCATCTTCCAAGGTGGCGAGTTTGACTATCACTCATTCGAGAAGCTCAACTCGGACACACCCGTGACTGATGGGCATCCGTATGTTGTAGCTGCCAGCCAATTCGTGCGCTGGGAAAAACGTGTACTTCAAATGTTCAAGTTCTACCGTGAATACATCAGGAACAAGTTCCTGGTCTTCACGAACATCATCACGGTGGTGCTCGAACTGAAGAACATGGGTCCCGGCATTCGCAACGACGTCGACACGCTGCATGTTATTCAGCGTGAAAAGACTCGTCGCGACCTTATTCGCTTGAAGATGTCGACCAAGGCCATGAAACTCGATCGAAGACTGTCACAGCACATCAACCGGTTGACCAGCGGCAAGTTCGTTGAAAACCTGACGAAGAAGCTCAAGGCAGAGTACTTCGCGCGCTTGCAAGCCGAGTACATCTCCGTAGCCATGGCATCACGCGACAAGGACGCTGAGCCGATGACCGCCGAGGAAAATGCGCAGCTGCTGAAGGACGCAAAGACATTTGCCGAATCAGACGCAGCTACGAAAGCCTCTGGCGAAGCCGACAAGGAAGCACAACGCATGCTCGCTGAGATTCAAGCCGAACTCGGACAACAAATTGCCGAGGAATTTCCCGAACACGAAAAGGAATACGTCGAGTTTCCTGACAGTGATTTCGAGAAGCTTATCGGCTTTGGCAAAGACGAGCGGGTCAAAGTGTTGCCGCTTGGCGCAGGCATTGTGTTGAACGGCTTTAAACCCGCTCGCAATGCCGTGTATCGCGGAACGCTGTTCAAGTGCATAGATTTCAACCGCATGATCCCTGGTCAAGCGGCCCTCTATGAACGCAGACAGCGTGGCATCGACGTAGTCTTGAACTCCGGTGGCGCATTCAGCAACACCTACTTCATGACCGCCGACGCCAACAGCCAACTTGGATTTGCCCAGTGCCAAGCCATCGAAGTTGGAGCAAACTTCGATAGGTCCGAATTGCGCACACGTGACTACAAGAACATTGCCTCCGCCGTTTACGTCGGACAAGTTCTGTCAGGTGGACGCATTCACGGTCAGGCATACCTCATCCAGCCTGGTAATGACGGCGTCTTGTTCACTGTAATCGGAACGAAGGTATACAGCGCCTCCAAACCAACGGAGCTCTGCAACTTCAAACCCCTGCCTCTTCCCCTGGGTTCAACCACGGAAGAAGATGCTGCCGCTTGCAACAACGAGCACTGCCATCACTGCGAAGAATAAATGACGTGCGAACATCGAGAAGCGCTCTTCGGAGAACTTAATCTGGACGTTCGCATGACGCAACAAAGCGCCGAGCACCGTGGACCTAACAAGTCCCCGCCTCGGCGTTTTTGTTTTTGTCGCTTCTTGCTACTTGGTGTAGTATACTGCTTGTTTTTAAAAGTGGTGTCATTCCCTTTTTTCGTTCCGCATTACTTTGTCATTCCGAGCGAAGCGAGGAATCTACCGTAACGAATCACCGATCATGTTACACAACACGAACAGGGATACATACGGCAGATTCTCGGCTAACGCCTCGGAATGACAAAGGGGACTACGCTGTCTTCTTAACTCGACTGCGATGCTGCTTAACTACCTTGCCAGTTTCATTGTCGATGACAACGCTAATGGTAGTCACGTCAGTCTTGGCAGTGAGCCTGTCTCGCTGTGCATTCATGCGCTCGAGCAACAGCGCCAATAGCTTCCAGTTAATCCAACCACTTTGCTGGCCGCTTATACCTTTGACGTCGGGCAAGCGAACTTCGGTCGGTGTCGCACTGGGTAATCTCAATGAAAGTACTTTCTTGAGAAAGACTTTGTCATTGCCGTTTTCGGACACAAATTCCTTGGCTTTGTCCAAGGTAACGGTAACATCCAGTCCATTTCTGACAATGCTGATGGCACCCACCATCTTGAGAATTTGTACAGCTTCAGCACTGAAGTACTTCTCAAAGTCCGTGACGGCAACTCCGTTAGGCAATTTCGCCATGTCCTGCAATGCCTTCAGCGCCGAGCCGTAAATGTCTCTGGTCAAGTCGACAATTTGCCGGAATAGATCTAGCAAGAGCCTTAAGCTCCTGATGCTTCGTTTTCTGTTCGGTCTAGCCATAATAGTATCTCCTTACAAATGACTGATTTAAAATCCGTGGCAACCCGGCCACTCTGCATCCGGTTGCACTTTGAAAAATGGTGCATAGGATGGGCCTTGGCTTTCTTCTTGTGTGGTGGTCAACGTCTGCCCATCGACCAGCTCCGCTTTAGGAGGAGTTGGTTTTGACGGCGTAGGTGTTGAGGATGGAGCCGGCGATGTCTTCTTCTCCAGAGACTTGAAATAATCTTCCAGTCCCTGCTCCAAGCCGTCAGCGAATTTGCGCTGGTATTCCGGCGAGGAGAGAAGCTTTCTTTCATCCGAGTTATTGATGAAACCGTGCTCCAATAGAATTGTCGGCACGGGCGAATTCTTGGGAATGTAGAAGTTATTCTGGTGAATCCCTCTATCCTTCGCTCCTGTCGACTTAAGCACCGCTTTATGAATGAACTCCGCAAGCGGCTTGGACTCCGGGGTCGTGTAATAAGTCTCAATACCTGTCGCCTTAGTTTCACCCTCAGAAGAGTTGATGTGAGCGCTTATCGCAACATCAGGTCGGTGCTTTTGGATAGTGCCCACACGCTCATCAAGCCCCAGACGTAGATCCGTAGCGCGAGGAAGAATGACAATGGCGCCTTTTTCCTCAAGCACCTTGCGGTACATGAGGACGAGTTGCAGAGTCAAGTCCTTTTCAAACACGCCATCACGGGTTGCTCCGACGTCGTCGCCACCGTGGACGTCGCGAACCCAGAGGCGACGTACCGCTCGACGGCTGACGTGCCGCTGGCCGGCTACGACGCCGCCCTGGTC
>SBAT01000355.1 GCA_005240105.1 Chloroflexota bacterium | reverse complement strand
TTAGTCTAAGTAGAAACTAGTTACTATCTTACGATGTTCCTTAGCATAATTGACAGCTTCTAATAAAGTATGGCTGGAATGATAAAGGAAGCAAATGACCTGTTGGCAGCGGTCAATAATCTCGTGGTTACAAATCTTCGAGGCATCAGCCAATGTCATGGTGCGTCTTTCGGGATATTCAATAATGTTCTTGATGCCAATTAACAGATCTTGCACTTCGGATGGCTGTTGCCCGATTGTTTGCGGCAGTATGACTTCTAGTCTGTCCGGGTTGGCTCTTTGCGCTCCACGAATGGCAGCCATGTTAGTTCCGTTGGCGCCACCGGAAGTAACCACCTGATTACCGGATAAAACGAGCGCGTACGACAACATTTCAACCAGCTGTTGATGCGTGAGAGGCATATTGCGCGTGCCGATTATGGCTACACGGCGTGGTCCCGACTGCTGAATCAAAAGCAACTCTTGAGCCAGTTCATCTACCGTTGGTATGGTAGCTGCACCTGTTGCACCGCGTTCTGACTGACTCATCTTTGACCTGTCCTAGGTTGGAAGTTGTTAACTGGCAATACGCCCGACGGCTGGAAACGGATACACTAATAGGGTTAGCCGAACAGAAGCTCTAGAGTACCTGTACTCCGGGTCCTAGGTAATGGCATGCAGTTCACCTGTTTACAAGTTTTAATCTAATTTATTTTATGTTAGCTATTGGCAACCTTTTGCAAGAACTAAATGACCACCAGAAACAGGCAGTCAGCTTGGGCTGGGGCCCATCATTAATTGTGGCCGGGGCCGGCTCCGGTAAGACAACAGTCTTAACAAGGCGTGTTGCTTACTTAATGACGGAGCTTGGACAAGCACCGGATTCCATTTTGGCCGTTACCTTTACCAACAAGGCTGCCGAAGAGATGAAGCACCGCTTGCAGAAACTTGTAGGCTCGCAAGCTCGGTATCTGGCGATCGGCACCTTCCATAGTTTTTGCGCACGAGCCTTGCGCGAAGAAATTGACAACTACAAAAGTCCTGAAGGGTTTACTTGGAAAAACAATTTTGTCATTTACGATGAAACCGACAAACAGAGCGTCGTCAAAGGCGTTGTCGCCCGTTTAAATCTCGATGAAAAAGTATTCAATCCGCGCGAGATGTGTAATCGTATTTCCTCATTAAAAAATGATGGCTACATGCCTTCACGCTACGCAAGTGAAGCACGCAATTACAAAGAGACTCGCATAGCGGAAATTTTCACCGCCTACCAGTCGGACTTAGCTAAGAACAATGCTTTGGATTTTGACGACCTGATTCTAACTCTGGTTGAATTGCTCAAACAGAATCTAGTGGTACGCGCCAGATTTAGAGAGCGCTTCCAACATGTCTTGGTTGATGAATTTCAAGACACCAACCAGTCTCAATACGAGCTAATTAGACTTATCGTTGACGCAAGCAATGAAGAGAAGCTAGCCAATCCGGCAAGCATCTGGCATCAACGCAGCTTGCTTGTCGTTGGTGATGTTGACCAGTCCATTTACTCTTGGCGCAAAGCTGATTTCCGCATTATCTTAGGCTTCCAGAAAGATTTTCCGGAATCACAGATGATCAAACTTGAGGACAACTACCGCTCCACAGCAACCATTCTGGAAGTAGCCAACTCAATTATCCAGAATAATTCCGAGCGTATAGAAAAAGTCTTGCGTTCAAGCCGCGGAGCTGGGACAAAAGTAAAATGCTTCGAAGCACAAGATGAAATTGACGAAGCTTATTTCGTGCAAGAAGAACTGAAGCGTCTTTCTGCTCGTGGTAGACAACTTTCCAATTGCGTCATCCTCTATAGAACCAACGCCCAGAGCCGGGCAATGGAAGAAGTTTTGGTGCGCAGCCACCAGCCTTACACTGTAGTTGGCGGCACAAGATTCTATGAACGCCAGGAAATAAAAGATGTACTCAGCTATCTAAAGCTCATCTTCAATGGTGCCGATGGACAGGCATTCATGCGTGTAATCAACACGCCTCGCCGAGGGTTAGGAAAAACTACTCTGGAAAAACTTGTTTCCTTTGCCTTTGAACGCGACTTGACTCTCTTAGATGCCGCCAAAGAAATTGGTTCCGCCCAAGGAGTCTCCGACAAATCACAAAAGGCCCTGCGCGACTTTGCCAATATGGTCAAACGCTGGCAAATTTCCAGTCAAGAATCACCCGTCTCAGATCTCTTAGCGGCAGTAATCAAAGAAACAGGGTACCTGGACAAACTAAAAGAAGATGCCGCTCAAGGACTGGATGAACTGGCCTCCGGCAGAATCGAAAACGTAATGGAACTGCATAACGTCGCCAAAGAATTTGAGTCCATAGCCGACAAACCGGACCTGGAAGCATTTCTTACCCGGATTGCTTTGGTATCAGATATCGATCAAGCAAAAATGGATGAAGATTGCGTGAAGTTGATGACCATCCACTCGGCAAAAGGACTGGAGTTTCCGGTTGTCTTTATCCTCGGATTGGAAGAAGGCTTATTCCCGCACATGCGTTCGCTTGAATCGCCCAATGCCATGGAAGAAGAGCGTCGCTTGATGTATGTAGCAGTTACTCGAGCAGCTGATT
>SBAT01000442.1 GCA_005240105.1 Chloroflexota bacterium | reverse complement strand
CTCAAGCGACCGGATAGCAAGACTTGGCAATTCGGCCATACGCGGAAAGAGTCCGGCGTGATTTTCAAAACCTATTACTTCATTGTCAGTCGGGTTGTTGAACCCAGCGGCAAAACCTGGACACTGACAGATGAGAAAAAGCATTTATGGACGGCATCGACAGGTGAAACCTGGATTGGTGACTACGAACTGGCTAAAAATCTCTACGGTGACTACAGGTTTGAAACCGTCCTCAAGACACTGAAGAACGGCACCATCGTCATGTTGATCCATCCATCAGGCTCTGTCGTATATGCCAACAACAATGGCTCTGTCTCCACAATAGACATGCCCAATGGTGGCACCTGGCAGTTTGCTTACGATGCCAGCGATGCCGACAAAAATGGCGGACCCGACAGACACAAGCCAATTTCCGTAACCGAACCTACCGGTAGGACTTGGACAAAAGGAAAAGACGGCTGGAACTCCAACGACGGCAAAGAGTTCAAGGGCGACTTCTCTTTCACCGAGTACAGGATAGGCTCCGGTCTCAATTTCGCCAACATCAAACGAACCGCTCAAGAAACAACTCTAGCCGATGCGCTGAGTCCGACAAACAACACGGTTACGTTCGACACGAAATCACATAAGGTGCTCGTCTCTGAAAGACCGGACAGCTCAGCAAGCAACTTTGCCTACGACTATTCCGGCTTCTTCTCGTCACTTAAGTGGTGCCAAGACCCAACTGGACGAGAGTACAAGAAAGACGGCAACGGCAACTGGACAACATCTGACAACCAAGCTGCTGATGCGAAATTCTACGACGAATCGGATTTAGCATCGCATATTGGCTATGGAGCTCTGCTAAGAGAAAAATCCAAAATCACGTACGTTTGGCACGCCACCGGTTGTGATATCGAAGCTGAAGACGATGCAACGGTAACTGCAATTCACTATGCAGACGGAACATCACGTCAGTTCTGGTATCAAGAAGAAGGCAGTGTCATTAAGACCAAAGAACTTGCAAAACTGCAAGAACGCGATGGCACAATTTGGATGAAGGAGTCGAACAAAACCTGGAAGTCCAACAAAGGAGAAACCTTCAACGGTTCTTTCTTTGTCGACTCGGATCTCATGCGAAACGTGTGGGGATACGGGACTTTCTTGAAGATAGCCGCTTCCAACACGGAGATAACATTCTCCGGTTGTCCAGCACACGTCGCCAGGCGCGAGTGCAATAGACACGGCAACGGTAATCATCGGGGCAATGATCGCGGCGGCGGTCGTCCTCCGGATAACGACCGCGAAGAATGTCATGACGAGTATTACGTTGTGCCATAGTCGAATCCAGCAAAAACAAGGCAAGCAACAAATCTGCTTGCCTTGTTTTGCGTAATGGTTCAGTGAACCCAGTATTCTCACTCTGAACGCTAGCGAAGAGTCTCGTAACTTAAGGCGCGAGATTCGCGGAGCCTGCCCTGAGCGAAGTCGAAGGGCTCAGAATGACGGGTCCGAGTTACCAAAGCACCTGGTTTATTCGCTTTTACTTTTTTTGTTGCCATGCTATGACTTGGACTAGTAGTTCATTGGGACAAAATGAGCTACAAAATGGTAGTTCTCAGCCTGCGTCTGAAATGTTCGATGCATTCAGTTTTACTTTCAACTCCGTTAACACAAGCAGGATGATTACAACGGACCAGAGGAAGTATGGCTGAATGAACATTTGAGACAGAAAAACATTGGCATTAAAGAACATCCAGCTCAAAAGCGGGAATGCCAGCAAAAGAACTCTCAACAGCTTAAGTCTATTGGAACCTGGGGAAACCAAATTAAATGCCCTGTAAAAAAGCACTCCAGACACAATGACACAGACAAAATCCTGCACGTGCGTGTGCGGACTGAAAATCAGCATACCAACAATAGTCAAGGCAAAACATGTATCAAATGCTTGCTCTTTGTTCAATACGCCGGCTCCAATTATTCGCGGATAACACACCAACCACATCGAGCATACGGCTATAAATCCGAGGCCAAATAATCCCGCAGACAGGATATGAACCAAGCTGTTATCTTGTCCGCACAGTAGAATAAGTTCTCCCCTGAAGTTCTGCATTGCCTGGGTATTAACACCGGAGACTCGATCGCTCGTTTCGGCAAAAAGCAGAGCATTGGGATACGCTAAAACACTATCCCAGCCGACTATGCTAACCGCCAAAAGGGAAAGAAGTGCGGCACTGATAGCTAACCCTGCCATATATTTCATTCTGCCTAGTATGAGCCCTGTGGCAACAATTAACGGCGTATATTGCAGCTTCATCAGCAACATTGTCGTGAGCAAACCTGAAAAGAAAAATTTGCTCGACCGCAAGAGGAAATAGAAAGCAACAACAGCTGGAAACAAATACAAAGCTGTTTGCCCCTGACTAAATGCCATCCAAGCAGGGAAACTAGCGAAGAAGGAAATCATTACGAAGGCTCTAGCAAATCTCGACCGACCAGCGAGCCTCGACAGCGGGTACAGCGCCGGCACAATCAATAGCAATGCCAATCCGCACCAGACAAGCCAAGCGTTCTGGATTCCCAGTCCCGCCAGTGGTCTCACGAGAGCAAAAAACTGGGGAGGTAATTGCATCTGGTAGAAATTCGACCCGGGCTTTATCGGCGCAATTAGTTGTGCAATTCCGGCGTTCTGCAGTTCCGGGTCATAGATATTGGTTGGATGCTGTCCACACTCAGCAGCGAGCATTGCGCCATTATAGAAGGTGACAAAATCACTGACATAGGGCCTGCCGTCTATGACTCTGGCAAACAAAGTCCCGTTTTGAAAAAATTTGAATAATTCGAAGTAACTGACAAATCCCCAGCATGCAAGAACACACACATAAGCAAGCCACATATTTCTTCTTAGCCATTGCGAATTGCTTGTCACTGCTCTGCCGCCTCTCGCACAAACAAGTAAGACGCTTGATCCTCACAAACAAGCTTCCAGCCGCCTGACTCTTTCAGACGCTGCGCCAGAGTACTATTGCGCGGGAATAGCACCCAATTAATTTGTCGTTTATCCAAAACCTGCAACCACTCAGGAGTAACAAGGCTAACCTTGGCATATTCCAAATAGAAAGGCTCGCCAAAAAAATCAGCACGCTCATCGATAAATACCGGAATTCCCAGTTGATAGCCAATCAGTCCGCCCCAATTGTCATAATTGAAGCCGGCATTTGCCGGTAACTTATTCTCTTTTATGTAGTCGAGAGTCTTGCTGGGCAAAGTTGTCGTATCAAATCCTGATTGCGGGACAACTCCACCGGCGCCAGTGATTGTCAGTCCGACAAGCACTATTACAGACAAGATTGGAATGAGGTGCGTATTGCAGCGTTTTTCAGTTTGATCAAAAGACGTACTAATCCTGCGCCAGCGTTCTTTTACTTTCGCCATCCAGTGAGACGGCGATTCATTGCCTATAAGCGATGCCACCGCAAATAGACCAGCGATGAAAGGCAAGGCAACAATGACGAAAAATGGTGCGCCACGCACAAAAGACAACGCCAAATGAGCAAAGGCAACAGTTGCCAAAAATGGTGCTAATGCCGGACGGCGCTTCGACAACACCAATCCCAGCACAAGTAGAAATAGAAGCATCTCCAGACAAGACGGTTGCAACCCACCCTGAAACACCGGTGATTTGAATTCCTCGGTAGCAGCAATGATTTGTCGTGAGCCGTGAAAATAATTGGCAACATACTCATGCAATTTCAATCCATATGGATTCACCAATGTAGTCAGTGCACAAAAGACAGCCGCCAGACCAAATGATTTAGCTCGAGCAACATGCTCCTGACGTAATTCATTGTCTGCGTAAATTAGGGAACCTAAGATTTCAGGCGACAAGTAGATGATCGTGAGAACAAATCCTAGAAGAAATGCCGGGTGCAAATTAGCCCAAAAGAACATAGTAATCGCTAGTGTTATATACATTTGCCGGTCAGAGATTGTGCCTTGCCGGTATTTCTCTAGTGTTCGGGCAAAAATATAGATACCGAAAAATGTAAATATGTGCGGTCTAGCGAGCCAATGAATTGACGAAGCCAGAACGCCCAGCATT
>SBAT01000176.1 GCA_005240105.1 Chloroflexota bacterium | reverse complement strand
GAATAATGATGAGGACGTCTTGCGTAAGCTGAGAATTTAAGTCTATTGGCATCTATGAAAATTCGCGACGTTCGGTGATAAGCGTAGACAGTGCGAGCAGGAAAACAATATAGGCCATGATATAGGCAACCAGGTAAGTAATCAATTCGACTCCGGGATTGACGCCTGAAGTAATTTCCGAACGCACCAAGGTTAGTTTTGCTAGATCTGGCATTACCCAATAGGCAGTTTTTAGTGTCGCTTTCAGAGAGGCGGATTCTGTAATTTGAGCTAGAGCAAGTAGTGATTGCCCTAAATGGCCTATTAACCAGGCGCCAATTGTAAATACAACGCTCATCATGGGCGTGGCAAAAGTAGAGAAGAAGGTGGCAATGGCCGTGATAAACAAAAGCTCCAAATAAATAAGAGGTATGGACAAGATCAATTCCACATTGATCTTGTGATCCGGCGACATGTACATGGTCAAAAGAACTAGAAATGTGCCCATCAATATAGTGACTATAAAGAGACAGATTGCTAGTCCAAGGAATTTCCCCAGCACAAACTGCCAGCGCTTAATTGGTTTGGTGACAATTAGATAGATAGTCTTTTTTTCAATTTCCTTATACACGAGAGCAGTGCCGACGAAAATAGCGATGATGCCACCAAAAATTGAAATTGTGGACAGACCTAAATCGACAAGAATGCGCAAGTTCTGTCCGACTGATAAACTCCCCAGGATGATGCCGCCTAAGGTGAGGATGAATGCAAAAAACAGAAATGCGTAGAGCACTCGATCGCGAACTGTTTCACGCAACGTGTTCAAGGCAATGGTCAAAACGGCATTAATTGCATTCATTTGGAATTATTGCTCTTCTTGTAATTTGCCTCAGCCTCTTGAATGGAAGATAGAAAGAAATCTTCCAGCTTGAGATAGTTGCCACCAGCGGTAATATCAGAAACTTTTCCCTGGAAGATAAGCTTGCCGCGGTTGAGAATGCCGATGCGGTCACAAACCTCACTAACGTCAGGCAGTAAATGGGAATTGAAGAAGATTGTCTTTCCTTGTTCCTTCAATTTGTGCAAAATAGTCCTTACATCCCGCCTACCGATTGGATCAAGTCCTGATGTTGGCTCGTCCCAGAAGATAAGATCGGGATCGTTTAATAGCGACTGAGCGATGCCTAACCGTTGCATCATCCCCTTAGAGAATTTGCCGATTGGTCTTTTTGCCGCATCCGTCAATCCAACTAGTTCCAGCAACTCTTTGGACCTGTCTTTCCTTAGTTTGTTCGGCATGGCGAACAGGTGTCCTGAAAAGTCCAGGAATTCATAAGCGCTTAAATATGAGTAGAAATAAGGCGTTTCCGGCAGGAAGCCTATGCGGGCAAGTGCCCTTACGTCACCGGCATCATGTCCAAGTACTTTTACTTCGCCGGTTGTTGGCCTAAGAAGCCCAAGCAACAACTTGATGGTTGTAGTCTTGCCGGCTCCATTGAGACCAAGTAAGCCAAAAGTTTCGCCGCTTGCCACGGTCAGACTCAATTGGTCAAGAGCCTGAAACCGTTTCCTCAAAAAGTTGCTGAAGTGTACTTTGCCTAGATTTATGGTCTCAATGACGGCTTTGGTCATGGTTGTTCTTTTGGCTGTTCTTCTTACTTAGGGTGATTATCTTGTACAGCTCGCTTGTTGCTGCGCGCAACCTTCTGGAGACTTGCATTTGGGATATACCTAAGCGGCGAGCGACTTCTGTTTGGCTCAAGTCCTCATAGAATGTCAACTCAACTACTTCACGCAAGCCATCGCGCAGTTGCTTGATAGCTTCGGCCAACATAAAGCGGTCTTCTTTGGCAATTTGCAAGTTTTGATATTTGCCGTCAACAAGAGTATCGACCAGCGATTGCTCGTTGCCCGCATCCCCTGTCAAGGCTTGATCGAGCGAAATCATGGTTCTGCGCCTATCAACCTCATATGCTTCATTGACGCGAGCAACTGGAATTTGCAATTCGCTGGCAATTTCCACGTCGGTAGGCTCTCTGCCTAGACGCAAAGTGAGGTTTTGCACCAGGCGGTTAATGCGGAAAGACAATTCCTGCAATTCTCTTGGAGCACGGATCATGGCTGTCCGGTCTCTTAAGTAATGGCGAATTTCACCGGTAACGAGGTGTGTCGCGTATGTCTGGAACTTGGCTCCGGCATCCGGCTTAAACTGGTCGACGGCCTTAATTAGTCCAATTGAGCCGACCTGGATCAAGTCTTCGACAGGGTCAGTAGAACGGCGAGCTAAGCCATAGGCAATGCGCTTAACAAGCGGAATTGCTGCCTGGATTACAGCGTCGCGCACGGCTGGGTCCCGCGTTTCCGCGTAAATCTTAAGCCACTGGTGGATCTGATCGTGGCTCCTGTCCTTTTCAGACCTTTGGTCAATGTCTGACTTCTGCTCAATTTCGGGACTTTGCCCGAGTGCCGGTTCTTCCGGCGGCGTTGGCTGCGTTTTTTCTTGCAAGCTCCGATGCACCATTTATTGCCTCGTATCGACTAATTAATATTGTAATTGATTGTAAGCGGCAATGAAAACCAAAGGCAAGATCAATCGTGCCTTTAGCTGGACAAACTTCATTATTTAACCTGGTTGATGATGGTAAAGATGGGCAGGTACATGCCAATAACCACGGCGCCTACAATTCCCCCAATGCCCACGACCATGATGGGTTCAAGCAAAGAGGTAAGTGCCTCTACGGCATTTTCTACCTCAACATCATAAAAGTCGGCAATTTTTTCTAACATCTCGTCCATTCGACCGGTTTCTTCACCAATGGCAACCATCTGAGTGACCATTGGGGGGAATATTGGGTCCCTGGAAAGGGGCTTGGACACGGTTCCACCCTGGCGTACTTCGTTATGGACGGCTTCTATAGAGCGCATGATTACTGCATTGCCGGCTGTGTCTTTAACTACTTCCAGGGAAGACAACATGGGCACGCCTGAGTGAATTAATGTGCCAAAAGTCCGGGTAAAACGGGCTATAGCTACTTTCTTGAGTAGATCGCCAAAAATTGGCACTTTGAGCAGAAATGCATCAATCTTGTAGCGCCCATCGTCTGTTTGGTACCACTTAGCAAGGCCGGCGCCGGTTGCTAGTATCGCGATAAAGAGAATGAGCATCCATACCGAACGGACGAAGTCCGATAAGGACAGGAGCAATTGTGTGAAGGCCGGTAGCTCAGCGCCCATTTCCGTGAACATCTTGGAAAAAATTGGCAATATGAAGGTAAGCATGCCCCACAAGACAAGTAGGGCGACAACCAAAACGGCAATTGGGTAATACATTGCCGCTTGCACTTTCTGGGTCAGTCTTGAAGCTGATTCTTGAAATTCTGCCAGGCGGGCTAGAACTTCATCCAGGATACCGCCTGTTTCTCCAGCTCGAATCATGGAGACAAACAGCCGGTCAAAGACATCCGGATGTTGGGCCATGGCATCAGACAATGACAAACCTTGTTCAACGGATTTACGGACGGACTCCAGTGTTGCCTTCATTTTTTTGTTTTCGCATTGTTCTACCATGACGGCCAGACCACGAAGTATAGCCACGCCGGCTTTGACCATGGAGGCAAATTGCCTTGAGAAGACAACTAGATCCCTCAGTCCGACTCGAGGCTGAAAAAGTGCAACCATCTGGGTCATCATCGGGCTGCTGGAGCCCGGTGTGCCGAAAGTCTTTTTTGCAGCTTCAACAATTGCATCTGTTGCCGAG
>SBAT01000311.1 GCA_005240105.1 Chloroflexota bacterium | reverse complement strand
CCGATACAGTGTGTCAGTGCAGCCGGACTATTGATGTCATTTTTTGGCTTTGCATTTGGTTTTTGGCTTTTGATTTTCCGCCTAATTTACGGACCAACGGCTCTGGGATTGTCCTCCTTCGTCGCCGTAGTGCTGGTGATGGGCGGAGTGCAGTTGCTTGCCTTAGGCATGATCGGTGAATATGTCGGACGCATGTTTGTGCAAGTGCAAGGACGTCCGTATTACATCGTCAAAGAAACATTTGAGTCGGCTGAAGCGAAATTGTCTGCCAAGCAGGATGGAAATTCCATACCGCAGACTGCCACGCAATCTCAATTTACTTCTCTGGTCTAGCGGTTGGTTAGCCTCATGCAGATCATCCGTGTTGAGGAGAAAGATGCTAGCGGCACATGGCAGGCTGGCGTTCGCTCATTGGAATTTGACACAAAGCTCTTTGGCTTTGGTGTAGCTGCTCTTGATCCTTTTGTTTCTGCCGGCAACCTTGATGTAACTAGTCCGGCTTCGGTTGCCGGAAAGTCAGTGGTAGAGAAGTGTCTCGTGGCTGCTCGTGATGTGGGTGTGAAGCAAATAAGCGCAACGGTTACACCTGATGATAGTGCCGGGCAGAGCGTTCTTTCTGCCTGCGGTTTTAGTCTAGCTGATACCATTTTGTCCTTCCGTTTAGATCTTGAAAAACAGGATTTTTCCAAAGAGGATTCTGGTGCTGTTCGTGAAGGCAGAAAAGAAGACATTGAGCCGGTGGCAGATATTTCTGCCGAGTGTTTTAGCAACAGAGCCTATAACGTCAATAGGTTCAATAGCGACCCTATCTTCCCGCCGGACAAAGTACGTGAGCTTTATGCGACCTGGGCGCGCAATAGTTTTAACGGCGAAGCCGCGGATAAAGTCTTTGTCTATGAAATTGCAGGGCAAGTTGCCGGCTTTATAACATGCCGCATCCCTAACACCGCGCAGCTTGCAGAGGGTATATGTCTTGGCACTATTCCACTAAATGCCGTGCATCCGAATTTTCAAGGGCAGGGAGTTTACAAAACGCTTGTCAAAGTAGCTCTTTCTTGGATGTCCCAAAATGGTGCAAAAACCGCTGAAATTCGCACGCAAATTACAAATTCTGCAGTCCACAGAACCTGGGAAAACCTGGGCGGGCACCTGTATTTCGCGTATCAGCGGTTTCACCGTACCCTGTGAGCCACGTTCGTTCTGACATCTATCAGCCGAAAAATGTTAAGATTGTTCGGGCTATTTGGGCATCACGGATATGGAATTAAAAGACAAACGCTTACTAGTTACAGGTGGAGCCGGTTTCATCGGCAGTAACCTTGTTGAAGAATTGATCAAAAGAGGTAATGAAGTCATTGTTCTTGATGATTATTCTGCGGGCAAGGAAAGCAATCTTGCCTCCGTCAAGCAAAGCGGCAAGATTCATGTAATCAAGGGCTCTGTGCTTGATCCCCTGTTGGTGCGCAAGCTAGTAAAGGAAGCGGATGCAGTCTTCCACTTAGCCGCCCACTGCTCGCGACTTTGTTTTGATCGCCCGCACAATGTGCATGAAGTGAATGCCACGGGTACGCTCAATGTCTTGGACGCAATGAGACTAGTTAATAAAGGCGCCAACACGCGGCGCGTCAAACGTTTTGTCTATTGTTCATCTTCAGAGGTTTATGGTACGGCAAAGAATTCTGCCATGACCGAAGACCACGGATTCGAGCCGTCGACAATTTTCGGCGCAAGCAAACTAGCCGGCGAGCTCTATACACAGTCGTATCACTCAACCTGGGGTTTGCCGACGGTAATAGTGCGACCGTTCAATACTTACGGCTATCGCGCACATCATGCAGGAGCCAGCGGTGAAGTGATACCACGTTTTGCAGTTAGGATTTTGAATGATTTACCACCAATTATCTTTGGTGATGGCTCTCAAACTCGTGATTTTACCTTTGTCAGTGATGTTGTCCAAGGACTAATTAACGTTGGCGGTGCTGATAACTTGATTGGTCAAACAGTCAACCTCGCTTCTGGAAAGGAAGTGACCATCAAAGAAGTTGCCGAGCGCTTGCTAAAGCTATTTGACAAAGAACAACTTGGTATTCAGTTTGAACCGTCCAGACCCGGCGATGTCCATCGTCAAATAGCCGATGTAAGCAAGGTTGAACGGTTGACGGAATATCGATCGACAATTGATCTTGAAAAGGGACTTCCGCTTTATCTTGAATGGTTGAAAGAACAGAAATTCAATAGCGAGCAGATGCTGAAGGAAATGACTATCCAGAATTGGAAAACTGACGATGCGGAAATGCTCGCCAGTACCAGGCACTAAGTCGCGGCAGATTCCTCGCTTCGCTCGGAATGACAAAAAAAGCTACCGCAACGACAGTTGCTTGTTGCCTTCGATGGCTTCGAGGAAGTCGTCGTTTTGGCTTAGCTTCGCCGTTAACAAGTTGAAGACCTTCATCCCACCGTCGCCGTTAAGATGCACGGAGTCGCGGAAATCGGTTTCGACGAAGTTTGGGTCTTTGTTTAAGTCGAAGAAGGGACAATTGTATTCTTTGGCGGCTGACGTTAGCGCATCCATGTACTGAGCCTGGAACCAATCAGGCAGAAGTGCCTCGTTACGGACCGTTCTTGGCATATTAACAACAATCGGTAAGATATTGTTCTTGCGGCAGAAGTCCAAGGTTTTGAATAGGTATTTGCGCTCGGCGGCAAAGCGCTTCATGTCGATTGGCATATACGAGGTGGTATAGACGCGCAAGTCCTTCTTCTTCTTCTCCTCGTCGCCTGTGACGTCGGCTAACTTAGGCGGACCCCAGGTCATTACTCTTACTTGGGCAAATTCGTTTTGCAGTGGATCGCGATGCGTTGCCGAATACAAGGTTGGTGCTCTGTGCAAGAATCCGGAAGCAGCAACTGAAAATAGTGCATTGTAGTCAGGCTTTAGTTTGTAGTAATACCAAATATCCGCCAGAGTCTTGTTGAAGGTTTCTTCGACGTTAAGCTTTGCCAGATCAAAGTGTTGTTTACTTTGCTCTAGTTTTTGGAAGAAGTCGTAGTACGACGTTTTTTCCGTAGGTGAGGCGAGGTGGTCTATGAAGTCTCGCGGTGCCAGCGCCAAAATAACAATCTTAGGACGCATGCCATGCTTGACAGACTGTTCGGTGACAATGTATGCGTCAGACGCCATGCAGCCATTGCCGCTGTAGTTAAATACCGGAAGATCTTTGCCGGCTGACTCCTTCAACTGAGTTTCAAAATACTTGGCTCTTGTATAAGTGAAGAGGTCATATCCAACAGTCGGCAGAGAAATGTCTCCCTCTCTATAGTCTGCGCAGGCGGCGGCACACATGGGTAATGACGAACCGACAAGTAATATCTGTGTCCGTCCGGCCTCGGCTTTCAGCGCGTCAAATTTGTCAGCTAGTGGATTTTGGTCTGAGGGAATATAACCGCCCATTTCCATGTAGCGCAAAGGCTTGCCGAACTTAATTGCACAGTCGACCAGGAGTAGGCAGACTATCAACATGAAGAATGAAGATTTTACTAGCCGACCGAACACCTGTTATCTCCTCACTGCTGCCGAGCGAACATCGAGAACCATGGACACCATGTTGCCGGATTGTTCAACACGCTCAAACCCAAGCGACTCATACAACTTGTAGGCGTTGTCGTTGTCTGCCTTTACTTCCAGATGGAAGGTTTCGATTTGGAAGTTTTTCTTGAAATGTTCGATCAACATTCTGGACGCTTCAGCGGCAATGCCCAGTCCAAGAGCATCGTCTTCGCCAATCATTACACGACCGTATTCGGCTGATTTGTTCGCCGCATCTATGTTGTAGATGCTTATTTGCCCGACCGGCTTTTTCAGAGTCTGCAATTCTTCAATGACGTATAGGTAGTCGTTGCTTCTTTTGCGATACTCGACAAACCATTGTTGGTGAGCATCAGGTTCGAGCTTGTCCGTAAAAACGAAACGGTGTCTTACGCGGTCCTTATTGCGCCATTGCCGAGTCATGGCAAGATCGGACTCCTCAATCAAGCGGAGTTTCAAGCGTTGACTCGTAATTGGTGTTGGCGCGAACTTTGCCACGAGACTCACCTCGAATTAGCCAACCGGCTGCATGTTGATGGCCGGAGCTGGAACTACTTTCTTAGCTGGCATGCTTTGAACTATCTTCTTCAGTGTTTGACAAATATGTTCTACATCGAGACGGGTCATTTGCATGTGCAGCGGCAAGGAAATAATGCGCTCGCTGGCATTTGTTGCCTTGGGCACGGAATTAGCACCGTGAGCGTACATTTGATAGGCGGTGTTGACTCGGTAATGAACGCCGGGGTAAATCTTACTCTCGTTGAGAGCCAGCATTACCTCATCTCTGTTGTCTACCAGGATCTGGTAGAGGTGACGTGACGATTCGCAACCAGGAGCCGTTGGTACTTTCTCGATCGAATCACCAAGCAGTTCGTCATACCAGGCAGATACCTGACGTCTGTAGCTGTTGTCACGGTCGAGATATTTCAATGCCACCAGTCCAAGTGAGGCCATTATGGAATTGCCGTGATACTTGAAGCCCTCTACTTCGACTTCATAGTGCCATTTATAAGCACCCTGAGCCACTGTTCTAGAGAAGGTATCCTTGTTGATACCCAGCCAGGACCACTTACGCACCTCTTTGTCGAGGGATTCTTCTGCAAAACAGATCATGCCGCCATCGGCAGTCGGTAAGTTTTTAACGGCATGGAAGCTGAATACGGTGACATCCGCTTCGTGTCCAGCGTGACGGCCATTAATACGAGTGCCTGCCATGTGCGCTGCATCAAGGATCAACTTCAGGTTGTGCTTCTTGCACAGCTTAACTACTTCCTCGAGTTGTCCGGCATTGCCACCTAAGCCGACAAACATTACAGCACGAGTCTTGGGTGTAATTTTTGCTTCGATGGATTTTGGATCTAAGCAGAGATATTGATCGACATCAGCGAAGACGACATTCAAATTCTCGTACAAGATTGCATGGTTTGTGGAAACGAAAGTCAATGCCGTGCTGATAATTTCATCGCCGTCTTGCCAGCCACCGCGTTCTTTCAGCAAGCGAACTGCCAGGTGCAAGCCGGCTGTCGCTGACGCTAAGAAGTGAGCATGGGGAAGTCCGGTATATTTTGTCCAGGCTTGCTCCAATTCAATAGTCTTGTAGCCAACGCCGGTCCAGCCGCGCTCCAGGCACTCTTTGATTTCTGCCAAGCATTCTTCTACCCGGTAGGTTGGGGTAAATAGTTGGATACCATCAGACATGTTGACTCTCCTTCATTCTCGAAAGTCTGACCATTGTTTCGCGTAGCGGTTTGGTCAGACGCCATGAGACGCTTCTCAATAGGGCGTGGTACTTATCTTTTAATTCACCGAGCTCTTGCGATACATCGCGTAGCTCAGACTCGTGGTGGTGCAATGATGATTGAGCGGCAGTAAGCTTGTTGCTGTAGTAGTAGGTCGTACCAAGCAAGACTAACTGCGTTTTGTCGGCGGATGCCTTCGCTTCGCCGTTGGCCATATTCATGCGTTGCCACAACTGTTGTACGTCTTCATAGCCTGCTGTCAGAAGATCAGCTGCCAATTTGGCAATATTATCCAAATCAAGCACTCTGACAAAATGCTCCAAACAAGCCATGTAGAGGCGTTTCTTTTCTTCTGCATTGGCAGCGATGGACATATTTGTTATCGAGTACTGTCCTGATACCAGTGCCTCAGGACTGAGCATTGAGTCGCGGTCAGTCGCCATGTATCTGTCGACCAAGTCTTCAAAAATGTAATACGCGCGGCGGAATGAATCGGTCAGGCTTTGACCATATTCATCAGACAAGACTTCTGGAAGAAATCCGACGCTGGAAGATTTGAAAATTCGTAGCCAGAGATCCCAATCACATGATCTCTTCAGCAGAATGTGTGGGTCATACCAGCCGACTCTATTGATGACGCTGCGGCGAAGCATGACTGAGGCATTGCCGATAAAATTGAATTTCTTAAGTTCGTCTAAATCAGGCTCTTTGCCGTAGACGATATCGCCATTGGGCATGTGCATGATTGTCTGCCCATAAGCCATCTCAAGCTTTGGCTCGGCTTCCATCCTATTGACCAGCTTCGACAGGCAGTCTTTACGAAGCACTGTGTCATCGAAGTTAAAAGCCAGGTAGTCTCCCTTAGACTCAAGTAATGCTTTGGCTAGAGTCAAAGCCGGCAGACCGACGTTTTTGTTAAATCTTATGTGTTTTACACGACTGTCTTGTACTGATAATTCCTGTAGGTACTCGTTTGTGCCGTCAACCGAACCGTCATCGACAATCAAGAACTCAAAAGGCGCGTAATCCTGCTCCAGCACGGAGTCCACGGCTGCCTTAAGCATGCCGTTACGATACCGAGCGCAAGTTGGCAGAAATACGGAAACAAGTGGTTTCAAGAGACCAAAAGCTCCTTACCAGTCGCCTGGAAACAGTGGCTATCAGTGTAGCTCAAAGGACGGCATTAGGGGTTAAACGTAGCGTTAGGCTAAGCTAATATTTCACTGTCACGCCTGGCTAACCAATGTGAATTTGGGATAAGGTTTGTCTGCGAAGTTACCTTTCGCCAGAGGTCAATTGAGTGGTTGTACCAGTCGTAATTTGTTTGGCGGTTGTCCAGCGCGTCGACGACCTTTTTGAGGATATCTACGCGCCGATCAATTCCTGGGGTGTTTATCGATTGCCGCTGCGATTCGAAAATATCCGCCAGCGAAACTGTGTAAGAGTGCGCAGTAATTGAAAAACAGTTG
>SBAT01000184.1 GCA_005240105.1 Chloroflexota bacterium | reverse complement strand
GGTTTGAGGCATGTGTTTCTCTCGGCTGCTGCACGCGACGCTGTCCATGTCGCATCAAAGGCAAAAACTTTTCAGACCAGCCTCAAAAAGCCTTCGGCGACCGTTACTGCCGAACAAGTGGCCAAAGCAACTGTAGCTAAGTTTTCCGGTATCGATATTGAAAAGGTGGAAACCTATGTTTTGGCTACCAACCTCGATACGCAGGAAACAACTCGCTATAGCGGGCCATTGCCCACACCTGCCGACACCAGCAGTTATGTCTATAACATAGAAACAGTTTTGACTGCCAAGGTTCATCCATTGCTGACGCTCAATAAAGACATTTTAGGTAGTATCCCGGGAATGACCGTGCCAATGGACGCCAAAGCTACCGCTCAAGAGTATTGCGAGCATACGCAAGGGCTTAACTACTAACTGGGGACAACAGGAACAGGAAGTATTGACTATGGTGAAGAGACAACTTAGAAATTGTCGCGGACAGTCTCTTATAGTAATTGGTGCATTTATTGCTCTCTTTGTAGTTGGTGTTTTGGGTATGTTCGCCTTTGATGCCGGACGCGTAGAAATTGCTCGTGAACAACTGATGGGTGCCTGTGATGCTGCAGCTCTTTCCAGTGTGTGCACATTAGCCGGTTCCGACATTGCTCAAGCAACAGATGCGCACACGCACGCAGTAAATCTGGCCATGAATTCGTTCAAGCAAAACTACGTTATGGGTCATCAGCTCACGAGTGCAACTCAGGGCGCAAAGGATGCAAATCCGGCAGCACATGAAGCTGTTGTCCATATAGAAATTCTCGATCCGCATAACAATTATCAACCAGTTAGCATGGGTGATCCCAAAGGCAAAGTTGTTAGGGTCTACGGTTCATATGGAGTGGTGCCCGTCTTTGCCAAGTTTCTCGGCGTAGACAAGGTTGTTGTACGTGCTAATTCATCTGGTGGCATACCGCAGCTTGATCTGATTCTATGTTTTGACGTATCTGCTTCCATGGATGACCAGACGCCGGTGACTTTTGTTAAGCGTCATTGGGATGCCGGAGCCAACAAGATTGCCTACACCATTACTTCCACTAATGGTTCGCCTGTCGGAGCATTGGCCCAAGGACCAATTGCTAAGGTAATTGGAGGCCCACCGTCAGGCACTGCCGTAAATGCATTGGCTCCACAAAATTTGGATTGCGGGAATTTTGTCACTACCCATCCTCTGAAGTTTAGTGAGAGTGAGGATGCCAAAGGTCTGCGTGGTGCAACAAACACCGGCTCAGCTCCAGGCAATTGTCCACCAGGCACAGCTGGGGTTGGTAGTGCGCATACTTATACTGACCTTGTCGTCAACCTCGATGGGAATTCTCAATTCCAGAGATTTAACAAGGATGGCTATGATTTTCCTGATGTAGCAACTCTTGTTGAAGCCGCCAGAGGCAATCTGGAAAATGAAACTGTTTTCCAATCGAGCAAAGCCAATTTAGGTCTGCCATATATAACCCCTAGATCAGGTTATCAGGCTAAATATTTAGAGTGCGCCAGACCAAAACAGCAGCCTATAGAAGATGGCAGATTTGCCGCGCAGTACTTCCTCAACATTATGAACATTAATACGGATGCCCACTTTGGAGTGGTGTCATTTTCTACAATTGCCGGAACATCTCCGGAGTATTCAATGCCCGGCGCCAATGTTTCAAATCACTATTTGCCTGGTGGGACAGCCAACGTGGTGGTGCCAACTGTGGCACTGGATAGGAATAATTCTAACTTTCAGAATGTTATGTCCGCAGTTGGCAAGGTTGAAGCTTTCGGTGCAACCAATATTGGCGATGCTGTAGATACTGCTGTTAGGCACTTAAAGGCGCAGACAAGACCGACTTCCAAGCAAGTAATCGTCTTGTTTACGGACGGGATGCCAACACAGGGTGGACCGTTAAGCGGCGACCCGATGAGCAATGCCCGTCAAGCTGCTGTTAAGGCTCATGAGGCCGGTATACCGGTATTTACTTTAGGTTTAGCGCAAAACAGTGAAATCATTCCGTTTGAGACGGAAATTCTCAATGATACTAATGATGACCATAATACAGGTGGTATTGCTGCCATTTCTGGAAATGGCGCACGCTTTTATTTGGTTACGGATTCGAGTAAGTTGCGCGCTACTTTTGAAAACATTGCGCGACAGTTGGTGCAGTTGATTGACACCGAGGTGGAAGATTAAAATGAAAAGGCGTAATTATCGTGGACAAAAAGGGCATCTCTTGTTCGAGTTGCCGTTTGCTTCGTTCTTTATCGTCTTAATTGCCCTGATTACGGCAAACTTGAGTTTGATGCTGTGGGGCATCAACTTTAACGATAGAGCATGTAGGGATGCTGCACGCAGTGCGGCCCAAGGCAGCGATTACGAAACTGCTCTCAAGCTGGCTAAGGCATCGCTGAAAGCGCACCGCGCCGATGGTTTTATGATTGAGCAGCCACAAATTGCCGTTGGGGAATTTGTCTATGAAGACTTTGGTGGCAGAGCGCCGGATGACATCTCACCCTATGTTAGGGTTAAGACAACAACACGTGTGAGAATTCCGGCAACCATT
>SBAT01000075.1 GCA_005240105.1 Chloroflexota bacterium | reverse complement strand
TTCTTTTAGCGGGCAAGCCGGCGTTGTCAGGGTGAGCTTGAAAAATACTTTGGGTAGGTCGATCTTGATGTCGGAAACCATTCCAAGGGTGACTATATCCTGATGCAAGTCCGGGTCTTCCACCTGGCGCAAAGCATTGAGGATGTCCTCTGGTTTGAGTCCTTTGTTTTTGTTGCCGAACATATTTTCCCACCCTGTCTTTAACCGTGTTAATGTCTTGGATTGTATTGCAGAATCATATTATTGATTGGCGGAAAAGAGCCAATCCATAACATAAACTTCTAAAACCGGGAGCCAGACTCCACTCTCATCATATTACTAAATACTTAAGATTGATTTCCATACGAAACAAACCTAGGGAGGCGGCATCTTACGCCCCGAAGCGCATCCTGGATTCGTATGGAGAATTGCCATGAATATCGTGTCTTATAGGGGACCCGGAATGGCCGGCGGACTATCTAATGCCATGACCAGAGTTAGGGAAAAGGATGGTAACAACGGCAACTGGTGGTTTGTTTCAGATAATGTTCTTTCTGTTTCGCGTGGGAAAGATAGCAAAACAGAGGCCGTCTCCTCTGTTGATCAGGATGTGGTCAACGGACACTATCGCTATTGCAATGACTTTCTTTGGCCGGTGATGCATGACCTTACTGCCTATGCCACTTATCGTGCCGAAGACCGCAAGCATTACAAAACCTTCAATCGCTTGTTTGCCCAAGCAATAACCAACACGCTGAGGGGCGAATTGCATCAGGGCTCATTTATTCACGATTACCAATTGGCCGGGCAGCCTAAATTATTACGTAAGGATGGCAACAATGTATCTGCCTTGTTTTGGCATATACCCTGGCCGAAGAAGGTTGAAGAAAATCATGTTTTGGCAATTGTGGATTTGGTTCGTCCAATGTTGCATGCGGCAACCATCGGCTTTCATACGCAAGAGTATGCGGATAACTTCATTTCCTTTGTTGATCAAAATGTGACTGACTATAAGGGAGATTTGCGCAGCAAAGTCATTGTTGTACCTTTAGGAATTGACTATGACTATTGGTCGCATATTGCCGATAAGCAAGAAAAAGAATTTCTTCAGGTTCTTATAGGGAAAACCCCTGCTGTTCTGTCTGTTGATCGGGCTGACTTTACCAAAGGCGTGAGCAACCGAATGCAAGCAATTGATCTGTTTTTCAGAATGCATCCGGAATGGAAAGAAAAGGTCAGATTCCTGCAGGTCTGCGGTAGAACACGTGCAGGAATTGAAGCATTCGATAAGTATTGGATCGAGTGCCGTCAACTTGCACGCTGCGTTAATAATGAATGGCAGACGGATGACTGGCGTCCAATTACATGGTTGGATCAACCGCTCAATAGTGCTGAATTATCTATGCTGTATAGAAATGCAGACGTTATGCTGGTCAATCCTCTAAGGGACGGACTAAATTTGACTGCGAAGGAATATGTTGCTTGCCAGAATGGCAATCCGGGTGTGCTTGCGTTGTCTACTGGAGCTGGAGCGTGGGCTGAGCTTGCTGATGGTTGTGTGGCAGTTGATCCACGTCAACCGGGACAAATGTCCGGGGCAATAAACGTTGCGCTAAACATGATGAAAACCGAAAGAGAAATGCGTATGCAATTGCTAACGAATTCTGTACGAAAGAATAGCTTGGATGACTGGTGGCAAAAATTCACGCTCATCCTGGCTGATAAAGCTGCTGTCGCAACTGAATCTACTAAATATGTAGGACTTGCCGGATAGAAGGCATTGGTGGTACCACCATAGATCTTACATGGTAACCCCAGTCAAAGTTAAGGGATATGGTTCAAATACTGATCATGGCTGGCTTGCGTGGCAAGCTTGAGATATGAGGCTACGTTGGGGCGAGGAGTGTCTTACCCAACAGCTTAATTCGAAAATCTTTTTTCCAACAAGCTTGTTGGAAAGACGAAAAAAGAGGACAACGAAATGAGGCAGGTTACTAAAGATATTTTGGAAAAGAATTTGCGTGGTGGTGAAGTGTCTGCACTTAACTCGCTGCTGTGTGGTGAGATTTCAGCAGTTGAAACATACAACCAAGCAATACAGAAAGTGAAAGACGTAAGTCTTATTCCTACATTAGAGGATTGTCGCAACTCGCATGCCATCAGGGTAGCTAGATTGAAAGATCGAATTACTGAACTTGGTGGTTCAAGCAGCGACGATTCAGGGGTGTGGGGCACAGTCACAGGGTTGGTGGAAGGGACCGCCGCTCTGTTTGGTGATCGAGCGGTTGTTGCTGTTCTCGCAGGAGGAGAGGAGTACGGGACACAGCAATATAATGATAATTTGGAACAACTAGATTGGCAATCAAGTAAAGTGGTGCGCAAGGAATTGTTGCCTGCACAGAAGGCAACCCAACATCTTGCTAGCCGCCTGAACGCTACTATCCACTGAGAGCGATGCACTCGAATGTAAACAGACCCATCTATAATTGGAGGCAACACAATTATGAGTCTTCTTGCGCAAAATACTGAAGTACTAGCCGTCCCCATGGTTACCAACCACAAGGGATCTTCCGAGAAAGATAATTTTGAATTGATCGTCGCCAGCCGCAGCGGAGATGCGCGAGCTTTCGAAGAGCTTGTGAAGCGTCACGAAGGGCAAGTCTACGGATTGTTGTATCACCTGGCGCCCGACTGGCGTGATATTTCTGATCTTGTCCAACAAGTATTTATTAAAGTATGGTGTTCGATTGGCGATTTGCGAAACCCGCAGGCTTTTGAGGCTTGGTTGAGACATATTGCCGTTAACGTATTTTATGCAGAGTTGCGCAAACGCCCGAGACGCCTTCGGGAAGTATCTTTGGATGAACCAATTGATAGCGAATACCGCCGTGAAGGGACGCGAGACATTGCCGCCACAATGCCTGGGCCGGAAGAAATTTGCGAGGGGCAAGAGTTAATGGGTCTGGTTAAGGACGCCGTCAACGAATTGCCGCAACAATTCCGCGTTGCCATTGTTTTGCGCGAATTTCAAGGTCTTGCTTATGAAGAAATAGCCGCCATCACCGGGACGGAAATCGGCACGGTGAAGTCGCGCATTTCGCGTGCTCGGACAAGAATACAAAAAGCAGTAGCACCTTACTTGGAAGTCACCAGACATTAGCCGGAGGTGAGAGAGATGAAATTGAAGAAAATTGAACATATAGAAAATGGTACGCAATCACCGAATGTAATTGATATCGAACTCAAGCCGGACGACTTGTCGGTGGAAGCTTTCGCCAACTTGAGGCATTTGATCGACGAAACCAACATTCTGGATCATGAGCACCATGTGGAAGGAAACGCAATCGGTGATTACGAGGTTGTGTTCCTGATCGAAACCACGGATGGCACCATGCACAAGGCAATTTTTCGTGATACGGAGCTGCCGCCTGAGTATCAGGAGCTAGCAGATTACATTAAAGAGATAGGTCAGACTGGCAGTGTACCGATGAACCCCCATAGCTATATAGATATTACACCTCGATAGGTAATTTCATATGCGATACTTTGCGCTCGCATGCGATTACGATGGAACGATAGCCACACATGGAGTCGTTGATGAAAAGACGCTTTCGGCTCTCAGGCGCTTCAAAAGCTCCGGTCGAAAGTTGATTCTAGTTACCGGCAGAGTACTAGATGAACTTGTCATTGTCTTTCCGGAGTTGAATGTATTTGATTTGGTGGTTTGTGAGAATGGGGCCGTGCTTTATCGTCCATCTACCCACGAAGAAGTAATTTTGAATGAACCAACTCCGGAAGTGTTCGTCAGAATGCTGGAGGAAAAAGGAGTTAGACCACTTGAAGTTGGTCGCTCGATAGTCGCTACATGGGAGCCTAACGAAACAACGATTTTAGAGTCAATTCGCGATCTGGGTCTGGAATTACACGTTGAATTTAACAAGGGATCGGTAATGGTATTGCCGCCTGGTGTTACAAAGGCCACTGGACTAAAGGAAGCATTGGCTGAATTGGGCTTGTCTAAGCACAATACCGTCGCCGTAGGCGATGCAGAAAATGATCACGCACTTCTCAGTTATTGTGAATGTGGTGTTGCTGTTCAGAATGCCTTGCCGCAGCTCAAAGAGCGTGCCGATTATATAACGGAAGCGACTCATGGCGCCGGCGTTGCTGAACTTATAGATGGAATTATGACCAATGACCTGGCTTATGTCGTTGGTAATGGAACTGGTAAGGTCGATCGGCACCGAATTCATTTTGGCAAAAAGTTGGATGGTTCTGATGTTACTCTTGAGCCTTATGGATCGGTTGTTTTGGTGGCAGGACCATCCGGCAGTGGCAAGTCAACGATCAATTTGGGAGTGTTAGAGCATTTGATGCAGGCCGGTTATCAGTTTTGCTTGATAGATCCGGAGGGAGACTATTCGCAACTGCACGGTGCCGTAGTTTTAGGTACTCCGAAGCGTGCGCCAAGCTTTGATGAAGTTTTGCAAGTGCTTCGCGAACCAACCGAAAGCGTGGTAGTCAATTTGCTAGGTATTCCACTGGCGGATAGACCAGGCTACTTTCAGGGTTTATTGCCATACATTCAAGAGTTGCGCGCGAGGCACGGTAGACCGCATTGGATCATTGTTGATGAAACTCATCATATGCTGCCTTCTACTTGGGAGCATGCTCCGGAACTATTGCCGGAGGTTGTCGGTAATATGCTTATGATAACCGTTCATCCGGATCAAGTATCTTCTTCGGTTTTAAGTAAAGTGAACGTTTTAGTTGCGGTTGGCAAACATCCCAATGACACAATGCGATCTTTTGCCGGCTCTATCGATCAGAGCGCACCTATTGCATTAACTGAGAGCCTCGATCAGGGGCAAGTATTGGTGTGGCTGTGTAAGGAAGGGATGGAGCCTTTCTTAATGTGTCCAGCTTATGCTCATGGTGAATTGAGGCGGCACCTGCGAAAGTACGCTGAGGGTGATGTCGGTCCCAAGTATTTTATGTTCCGTGGAGAAGATGGTAGGCTGCATCTTAGAGCACAGAATCTAATAGTGTTTATGCAGATGGCTGAAGGTGTCGATGATGATACGTGGCTTTATCATTTGCGCAGGGGTGATTATTCACGTTGGTTTGAAGATGCCATTAAAGATAAGTCATTAGCCTCGGCTGCTGCTAAGGTGGAGAACGATGAGGAAACTTCCGCTGAAGAAAGCAGAATGAGGATAAAGAAGGCAATCGAAGATCGTTTTGGTACGCTGCCCTAATTACCGGATTGCCAGCGTTTTCAACAACAGATCTTCGAAAGCCTTGTGGATAGAGCCATTGGGATTTTGAATTGTCGAGTAGGCGATATGTTCAATCGTCCAGTATCTTAGATATTCCTTAAGTTACTGGATCAATAATTGACATAAGTCGGACAATAAATTAGAATATATCTAAGATACTGGACGAAATATGCCTAAGATTGACCTGATTCAGCTACGCAAGATTATAGGACGTGAAGAGTTTGACTACCCTCTTTTAGCGTCTGTCTTGTCTCCTTATTTGGCTATTGACCAAAAGATCAATGAATTGCTGAAATCAGGTGCAATTGTTCGGGTCAAAAAAGGCCTGTATGTATTTGGTTCCAAGGCTCGGCAAAAGTCCATATGCAAAGAAAGCCTGGCAAATTTGATTTATGGGCCTTCTTGCATCTCTATGGAATATGCCCTGTCGTATCACGGTTTGATCCCTGAACGCGTTGAAACAATCACAAGTGTTACTCCAAAGAAAAATAAGGAGTTCGATACTCCAGTTGGGCGTTTCACCTACAGGCACCTATCTTCAGCAAAGTACCCGCATGGAATAGGACAAACATGGATCGATCAGCAACACCCGATTCTTATGGCGACACCGGAAAAGGCACTATGTGATTATGTGGTGCTACATAACGTGACTGAAATTACTAGCCCGAAAGCAGCGAAAGATTTCTTGATGTCTGATCTTCGTATTGATCCGGAGAATTGGAGCGGGCTAGATGTCCGGAAACTTCTCCGGCTGAACAAGGCATATAACAGCCGCAGCATCGCCAGCATTTTGGAGGTATTGTGAACCCGGCTATCTCATCCATGCTCGAAAAGTACAACTGCGAGGCTCGGCAGGACTACGAGAACGCGCTTAAGGAGATTGTCCAAGAAATTGCTCTGCTTGGACTTTGGCGGGCAAAGTTCTTTGAGCATGCTGCGTTTTATGGCGGTACCTCGCTACGGATTCTTTACGGAATAGACCGCTTCTCTGAAGACATTGATTTTTCTTTGCTCGAACCACAAAAGGACTTTGCATTAAAGCCGTATCTTGATGCAGTCGCAAATGAACTTACCGCGATGGATTTCAATGTTGAAATCGCAGAAAAAATGAAGAACACCGAAACAACCATTGATTCTGCGTTTATTAAAGCTGGTACGAAAGAGCACCTTCTCAAAATCGACGTTCCCGAGGAAATTGCGGAGCGGATTCATCGAAACGAACAGATTAAGATAAAGCTTGAGGTTGACACCGATCCACCTGGCGGATTTGAAACAGAGGCGAAAACTCTTTTGCAACCGATTGCGTTTTCAGTGAGAACCTATAAGCCGCCAGATTTATTTGCTGGAAAAATACATGCGGTGCTTGCGCGCGAATGGCAAGGTGGGCGGGTCAAAGGACGGGATTACTATGATTTTGTGTGGTATGTCGGACGCAACGTACCTGTTCGTATAAGCCATTTAGAGCAACGACTGCGGCAGACTGGTGAGTGGACATCAAAGAAGAAGATGACACGCAATGATGCACTGAATCTGTTAAGGGACAAGTTTTTGCGTTTTGATGTTAAATGCGCCAAAGAAGACGTCCTTCCGTTTATAAAAGATCCACAGGCAGTGGAGATTTGGTCTAATGAATTTTTTCAATCATTGCTACCGCGCCTAGCGGCTGTCTGAAATCACTGTCAATCTCAATAGTTACCGGATTGCCAGTGTATTCAATAATAGATCTTCGAAAGCCTTGCTGTTTACTTTGATGGCTGCTTTTACTTTGCGCCCGCCAAACAGGTGCGTTGTCAGCCTGCCTTGGCTGGCACCTTCAGTGACAATATTTACGCGTATTTCCTTGAAGGAGAAGATATTTGGATCCATCACTGCTGCAACAGTGACTGTATCCCAGAAATAGTAATCATAACCTTTGACCAGCGACCATAGTGAAAGGGCCAATTTTGAGGCGCTGTGAGTTTTTGCTTGTTGTTCCAAGCGGGCAAGGAAGTCTTTGTTTAAAGGCAATTGGTTGGTGACATCTAGTGTTATTAGTTTTACCGGAACGCCTAGATCTAGAATTATCTTTAAGGCGACTGGATCGGCAAAAATATTCCATTCGGCTGTGCCGTCTTTGTCCTCGCGCTCAACATTGCCGGGGACTTTAATGGCGCCGCCCATAATGACAAATTCTTCTACTTTGTCTTTTAGTTCTGGTCTATCTTCAAATACTTTGGCTACGTTGGTCAAAGGACCGGTGGCTACAATTGTTACCGGCTCGCGAGAATTGCTTAGACAGTCTTTGATCAATGTTTCTGAACGTCTTCCTTGTCCATCTTGATACAGTTTCTTCAGTGAAATGTCGCCGAATATAGGCAAATCATTGATGATACGACTTTCCTTGCGCCAATTGTCTGGAAATGGATAAGGCACTGAGTCTTCACTCAAGGCAATCTCAGGACCTTCCAGACCTAAATAAGTAGCCATTTTCAAAAGAGCACGGAATGATTCTGGTGCATAACAATCGCCATTGGTAATTGTTACTGCCTGCAAATCCACATTTGGGGACAACCAGAGCAACATGCTGCTCAAGAGGTCATCAACGTGACCGTCATTGTCGTGAATTACGGCTTTTGCTTTTGTGGCTGACATTAATTGGGAAACCTAACTAGAGGATACCGAGCTCCATTTTAGCGTCCTCGGACGCCATAGTCCTTGGATCCCAGCGAGGACTCCATACTAATTCAACTTTGGGAGTTTTGACCCAGGGTAATTTATGTAGAGCCTGGTGTACTTGTCCTTGAATGACTGCGCCTAGGGGGCAAGCTGGGCTGGTTAGAGTCATCTTTACGGTGACATCGCCTTCGTTAATTTCAACGCCGTAGATCAATCCCAATTCAACTATGTTTATGCCAAGTTCCGGATCGACAACGCTTTTCAAGTGTTCCATGACCACGTCACCTTGCAAAGAAGACATGATGTCGTCGGTTTGGCGTATCGGACTGAATTGGCTTTCCACGTTTTTCTCCTCGTTGTAAGGGTTGAGTGAACTCGGTTTGTCATCCTGAGTGAAGCGAAGGATCTGCCGTAACTCTTCTGAGTTCATGTTGATCAAGCTGAATGTCGGTTAGCTGCGGCAGATCCCTCACTTCGTTCGGAATGACAAAAAAGGGGGGTTACTTCTCTACGTACTGGTCTGATGAATTGGTCTTGCCATTTTGCAAGCGTTCTAAGCCTTGCTGTAATGTGTTCCAGGGCAAGAGGGCACACTTGATTCTAACTGGATATTTTTTGACGCCGCGAAGACATTCGAGATCTTCCAGCTCTTCTGGCAACTCGGTGTCGTCGCCTTTGGTGAGCATCATGGATTTGAATGTGTCTACGACTTCTTTGACATTGTCTAGTGATTGGCCTTTGACGCATTCGGTCATGATGGAGCCGGAAGCAGTATTTATTGAACAACCGTGCGAATTGATTTTCACATCGGACAAGGTTTTGTCATTCACGTTGAAATAAAGTGTTATTTCGTCTCCACAGAGTGGGTTGACGCCTTCTATCTTCACTGTGGCGTCAGGTATTTCGCCTTGGTTTCGTGGCTGGTGATAGTGGTCGAGAATTGTTTCTCGGTAGAGTTCATCTGTAAGCGACATGTCCCATGACCTTATTTGCTTCTTTGAGTGCTTCAATCAACAAATCGATTTCTGCCTTCGTGTTGTACAAGTAGAAACTTGCTCTGGCTGTTCCCCAGACTTGCAAGTCACGCATAAGCGGCTGGCAGCAATGATGCCCAGCTCTTATGGCAATGCCTGATTCGTTCAATATCTGTCCCAGATCATGCGGGTGGATGTGATCGAGGCTGAAGGATATGACACCACCTCTGGATTGAGCATCCATTGGTCCGTATATCTTCACGTCATCGAGGGTTTGGAAAGCTTTGAGAGCATAGTCCGTCAGTTCAATCTCGTGAGCACGAACATTATCCATGCCCAGCTTCATCAAATAATCAATTGCGGAACCTGCCCCAATTACGTCAGCAATGTTCGGTGTGCCGGCTTCGAATTTCCAGGGCAGTTCATTGAATGTTGCCCGGTCGCGCCATACAGAAGCTATCATGTCGCCGCCGCCTAAAAATGGTGGCATTGCTTCCAGTAGTTCCGGACGAGCCCAAAGGACACCAACACCGGTTGGTCCAAGCAACTTGTGGAAAGAGAAGACTAAAAAGTCAGCACCCATCTCTTCAACGTTTGTTGGCAGGTGAGGAACGCCTTGTGCTCCGTCAACCAGTAATAATGCACCATGCACATGAGCCAGTTTGGCAATCTCAGGAATTGGCGTAATTGTGCCCAAGACATTGGACATTTGTGTGATAGCCACGAGCTTTGTCTTATCGTTGATGATGCTCTTGGCTGATTCCATATCCAAGCGACCGTCAGCTGTAAGCTCGATGAAGCGCAGCTTGGCTTGACGCTCTTGAGCAAGCCATTGCCAGGGGATCAAATTGGAGTGGTGTTCCATAGCTGAGATAACAATCTCATCGCCAGGAAGAATATTGGTCTTGCCCCAGCTCTGGGCAACTAAGTTGATAGCTTCGGTTGCATTACGCGTGAAGATGACGCTACGGGTTTCTTTGGCGCCAATAAATGCCGCTACCTTGTCGCGCACATCTTCGAAGGCTGTTGTTGCTTCTTCGGAAAGCGTGTGAATACCACGATGGATGTTGGCGTTATTGGTCTTGTAGTAGTCGCTTATGGCATTAATGACGCTGTTCGGCTTTTGGGAAGTCGCGGCATTGTCCAAATAAACAAGTTTGTGCCCGTTTATTTTACGTTCGAGTATGGGGAAGTCGCGTCTTATCTCTTCTATGTTCATTGCTTTGGCCCTACCCATATTTCCTGGCCGCGTTGTTCAACTTTATAGGTTGGAATTGGCAAAACGGCTGGCAGGCAAAGTGCTTGTCCCGTCTTAATATCGAAACGAGCGCCATGTCGGGGACATTCGATTTGACCATTTTCCAGGGTGCCCTGATCGAGTGGTCCATTATCGTGCGAGCAAAGATCAGCAATAGCGTAAACAGTTCCACCAGCATTGCAGACGGCAAGTTGTTCACCATTTACCTCAAAGACCTTTACTGTTCCTTCTGGAACATCGGAGAGGTTAGCTATTCTGATGAATTCATTGCCCATTGTTGAATCCTCGCATTAAGTGCAAGACTCAGCTTTGGTGGCAGTCTGTCCGGTTATCTGTTTGGAGATGATTTGCTCCAGCAATTCGTGAGCGCCTTCAATGGTCAGTTTTTCCATGACCTTACGGAAGAAGCCAAATACAACAAGCTCCTCTGCCTCAACTCTGTTCAAGCCGCGACTCATCAAGTAAAAGATTTGCTCTTTGTCCACCGGTCCGACGGTTGCGCCGTGACTGCACTTAACGTCGTCAGTGAGAATTTCTAAGCGTGGGATACTGTCGGCTTTGGCCTTTGCTCCAAGAAGCAAGTTCTTGTTTGACTGATAGGCATTGGTGCGTTGAGCTGTTTTGGCTACCTTGATTGATCCTTGGTACACGGATGCGGCTTCATCAGAAAGTGCCACGCGGAAATTGATGTCTGAAGTCGTATCGGGAGCATTGTGCTCTTGAATGGTGTCGAAGCTGAAGTGCTCCTTGCCTTTGCCAAATACGACGCCGAGCACTTCGCTTGCTGCCCCTGGGGCTTGCAAGAGGGTGACAATTTCAACTTTCGTTTGCTTGCCGCCGGAAGCAACAGACATTGATGTGAAGCGAGCGTCCTTTTGAACTTCGTTGTGGGTCTTGCCTATGTAGAAAACATTGGCGCCTGTCTGTTGAACTTCCAAATAAGAAACATCGGCACCAGCTTCGGCTTTAACTTCCACAAGACCTGCTACCAAAGAGGTGCTGGCATTTTCTTGCTTGCTTGTCTGCTTC
The DNA here is from genome assembly GCA_005240105.1 of Chloroflexota bacterium. GTDB lineage: Bacteria > Cyanobacteriota > Vampirovibrionia > Obscuribacterales > Obscuribacteraceae > SBAT01. Next base: position 1,735 of record SBAT01000075.1, on the reverse strand, counting down.
GAATTGATGATGTGCACTAAGTTGACTTTGCTGTTTGCGCCGGCAATTACATTGATGCGCGGGAAAATAGCAGTGCCCAAGCCGTCTTGGCTATGCTGATCGAAATTCAGACCGCTGACAAAAGGTGCTTCCAGTTGAACGCCTGCTGGGACATACAATAACAGTCCGCAGTTGTAGAGCGACTTGTTCAACAAAGTGAATTTGTCATCGAAGCCTTCTGTGATTGGCATCGAGAGATATGGTTGAAGTAACTCAGCATGTTCGTTAAGAGCAGTGCAGATGTCGCAGAAGATGACGCCCTTGGCTTTTGCTTCTTCAGACAAGTACAGATAACCAGGCTGGTTGGTTTGTTGATAAATAAGACCGGCCGGTTTTTCAAAACACTCAATAGCAGACTTGAAGCAGTCCGGCATAGTTTCTGTCTTTTGTGTGATTGCTTCAAACTCAACTGTTCTGAGATTGGATAGATCAAGAGTTTCCACCAGTGTACGGCGCCAGGCATCGCTGCGCACGGAAGGCATTGGTGTCTTCAAGTAAGCTTCCCAGGCGATAAGGCGATTGTCCTTAACCCAAGAAGTCTTGGCGTGTAAGGAACCAAGATTCTCAACGGTTTTTTGTTCGATAGAATTTGCCGTTTGCATTTTTCCTGCTACCTCTTAACCTACTGAGCCTTCCATTTCCATCTGGATCAATCGGTTTAATTCGACTGCGTACTCCAGTGGCAATTCCTTCGTGAAGGGCTCGAAGAAACCGTTAACGATCATGGTCGTTGCTTCCGCTGCTGTTAGTCCGCGGCTCATCAGATAGAAGAGCTGTTCTTCGCCGACTTTGGACACCGTAGCTTCGTGCTCAATGGTTACTTCCTTTTCGTCTATTTCCATTGTCGGGTAAGTGTCCGATCTGGACTTCTCGTCCATTAGCAAGGCATCGCAACGAACCGATGACTTCACATTCGTGGCGCCTGGATAAACCTTGACCAGTCCTCTGTAAGATGTCCGCCCACCATTTTTGGAAATGGATTTCGAGACAATAACCGAAGTTGTGTCAGGAGCAGCATGCACCATTTTGGCGCCGGCATCTTGGTGCTGGTCTTCACCGGCAAAGGCGATGGACAACACTTCACCATGCGCACGTGGACCCATCAAATAGATGGATGGATACTTCATGGTCAGCTTAGAGCCGAGATTGCCGTCTACCCATTCGACTTTGGCGTCTTCGTGAGCAACTGCGCGCTTGGTGACCAGGTTGTATACGTTTTTCGACCAGTTCTGAATTGTTGTGTAGCGAATGTGAGCGCCCTTCTTGGCGATCAATTCCACAACTGCTGAGTGCAATGAGTCAGAAGAATAGGTTGGTGCTGTACATCCTTCGATGTAGTGTACGAAACTACCCGGCTCGGCAATAATGAGGGTTCTTTCGAACTGACCCATGTTTTCAGTGTTGATGCGGAAATAGGCTTGCAGCGGAATCTCCACCCGGACGCCTTCTGGTACCCAGATGAAACTGCCACCGGACCAAACAGCTGAGTTCAGAGCGGAAAACTTGTTATCGGCTGCTGGAATTACTGTGGCGAAATGCTTGCGGACGATTTCTTCGTGCTCGCGCAATCCTGAATCCATGTCCAGGAATAGAACGCCTTGCTTTTCCAAATCTTCGCGTATCGAGTGATAAACAACTTCTGATTCGTACTGGGCGGTAACGCCGGCTAAGAACTTACGCTCAGCTTCCGGAATAC
>SBAT01000109.1 GCA_005240105.1 Chloroflexota bacterium | reverse complement strand
TGTATGTCCCAGGTTGAGACAGCGACGAAGTCCGCCTTCTTTGCTGTCTTTGCCGACTACGGCTAATTTCATTCTTGCGCTGGCTGTGATGATGCCTGCCAGTAATTCGCTCTTGTCCGGATCAGCGTGCATGATTTCTTCCATGTGTGACTCAAGAATTTCAAGCAGAGCACGCGGACCTGGCTTGTATTCGGTTTCGGCAGCAATTGTGGTTTCTAGAAGTGCATACTTGATAATTTCAGCCATGCCGGAGGCAAATTGTTCTTTGGTAAGCGTAGTCAGAAATTGTGGATCAATTACTACTGCCTGCGGGAAATAGAATGATCCGGCTAGGTTTTTACCTGCCGGTAAGTTAATGCCGGTCTTGCCGCCGATGGCTGCGTCCACTTGAGCCAGCAGAGTTGTTGGTACCAATACCAAATTGATGCCACGCAAATAAGTTGCGGCTGCAAATCCAGCTAAGTCGGTTACTGCGCCACCGCCCAGGGCGAGGATAGTATCGTGTCTATCAAAGTGGTGTTCTTGCAAACGTCTCCAGATCTTGAGCAGCCAGTCAACGCTCTTGCATTCTTCACCTTCAGGGACATTAATGTCCACGACTTCCAATTTCTCGGTATCAAATACTTCCTGGAGATCCGGCAGCCAGTGATCGGTGACTGATCTCTGCGAGATTACCATTAGCCGCTTGCCGGTACTAATTTGGCCGATGATATTCTGTACTTTAGCGAAAGTGCCGACGCCAATATCAAGGCGCGTGCGCGATTCGTTGGACACCTGCCAGAGCATTGTGACAACGTCCCCATGTTTGCATCCGCGCTTGCACTTGTGCATTACTCTAACTCGGCCTCTTCTTCGGCTGCCGTGGCTGCTGCTTTTACCTTGGTGGGTTTTGCAGCGTGGGCGCAATCATCGTTGAATTGTTTTACTGACCGCAATAAATCCGTCATCGTGTCGCCACCGAATTTATCAAGAATTGCTCTGGTTAAAACAAATGCCACCATCGCTTTGCAAACAACCGATGCTGCAGCAATTGCACAAACATCAGAGCGTTCGTAGTGAGCTGTGTCTGCTTGATACTCAGGGAATGAGAGTGATGGAAGACCCTTGCGCAATGTCGGCAGCGGCTTCATGTAAGCGCGTACTTTTAAGCGCTGACCGTTGCTCATGCCGCCTTCAATTCCACCGGCATGATTTGTTTTGCGCGTGAATGGAAATCTACTTTCATCGTCACCTGGATACAAAGCGTCATGCACAAGTGATCCAGGCTGCGACGCGCACTTTACGCCATCACCAATTTCGACAGCTTTAAAAGCTTGCACGCTCATCAGAGCCTGCGCAAGCAGTCCGTCCAATTTCTGGTCCCACTGTGTATAACTTCCCAGCCCAACCGGCAGCCCGTCGGCAAGTACTTCCACCACGCCGCCTAAGCTGTCGCCTTCCTGCCAGTGTTTCTTGATGTATTCAATCATCTTCGGTTGCGCGTCTTCGTCGGCGCAGAACAACTCCGAATCCTCGGTCAATGTATCCAACTCGTACAAGTCGAGGACATCCGAATCCACGCCCGCCTTTATCTCTCCGACCTGCGTGACATGCGCGGCAATTTCTACACGCACTTCCGTAAGAAGTTGCTGGCACAAGGCCCCCACTGCCACCCTCGCTGCCGTCTCGCGAGCTGACGCGCGCTCCAGCACATCGCGTATGTCGTCCTGACGAAATTTCAATGTGCCGGCGAGATCCGCGTGTCCTGGACGAAAGCGCTTAATAGCTTTCTTTGCTAACTGTGCGGCAACGTCTTCGGCGCGCTCATCAACTGGAGTTGTTGACATGACGTGGTTCCAGTTTTCAAAGTCGCGGTTGGCAATTAAAAGAGCAATCGGCGCTCCTGTTGTTACACCGTGTCTTACGCCGGAAAGTATTTGCGCTACATCCGTTTCAATTTTTTGTCTGGCGCCGCGACCGTATCCCTTCTGCCGGCGCGCCATTTCAGCATTGATAAATTCCATGTCCACGGAAAGCCCGGCGGGCATGCCGTCGAGTATAGCCACGAGGGCTGGACCATGAGATTCTCCGGATGTTAAAAAGCGCAACATAGATTCCACCTGGGCACGAAACATACGCCCAAAAACGTATGCCAAAAGAATACAATAAATGAAATGCTTAAGCCAACCGCCAAACTAAAAGGTGAACTTAAAGTCCCGGGTGACAAGTCCATTACCCACAGGGCATTTATTTTTGCCGCATTTACCAAGGGTGTAAGCGAGATCGACAACCTCTCGCCGGCGGCGGATTGTTATTCAACTATTGAATGCATGCGCATGCTTGGCTTGGATATCCAATTGTCAGATGATAAAAGTGGACGCGTGAAGGCCATGGTCAAGAGTCCCGGACACTTCCACTTACATCCTTCTCAGCAAGGACTTTTCGCCGGCAATAGCGGCACGACAATTAGACTCTTGAGCGGACTTCTGGCTGGGCAACCATTCAAAGTGAAACTCGATGGCGACGAGTCATTACGTTCACGCCCGATGAAAAGAGTTATCGAGCCGTTAAATCGCATGGGAGTGTGCGTAGCTTGGATCACAAAGGAAGGGCACGCGCCTTTTGTTATCGAAGGAGCTCCGGCAAATGATTTGGAATTAACCGGCGCCAAGTTTCAACTTGCAGTTGCTTCAGCCCAGGTACAGACAGCTTTACTGCTTGCAGGTTTGCAAGCAGACGGAAAGACGACGGTGGAGTTGCCTGCCCCCGTGCGTGATCACACTGTCCGGCTTTTCCGCCACATTGGCGTGTCGATGGTCGTTGACGAGCCGCTCACCACAGCCGTTAAAAAGCTGACAGAGCCTCTGCCGCCGTTTAAGTTAAGCGTTGTCGCCGACATCTCATCGGCTACATTTTTTATGGTTGCGGCAGCACTCTTGCCTGGTTCTGAAATTAAGTTGTTGTCGGTTGGCATTAATAAAGGCCGCCGGTTGGTCATCGACGTGCTTAAGGAAATGGGTGCCGACTTAAGCCTTGAAAATGAATGCGAATATGACGGCGAACCAGTAGCTGACGTGGTTGTCCGCTACGCCGGGCGTCTGCGCGCCGTCACCATTGATGGTGACAATATTGCCGCCGGCATTGATGAAGTCCCGGCGCTATCCCTTTTGGGATGTCTGGCGGACGGGAAATTCACCGTAAGTGGCGCCGCCGAATTACGTGTCAAGGAAAGCGACCGGCTTTCGGCGATGGTTGCCAATCTTCGCGCAGCTGGCGCTAACGTCAATGAGCTGCCGGACGGTTACGAGATAGAAGGGCAGAACAGACTAAAAGGCGGCAGTGTCTGGCAGACATTTGGCGATCACCGCTTGGCAATGACTGGGCTTATCGCCAATTTGGTTTGCCAAGAGACTTTGGCTGTTGATGACACCACATGCATTGCAGTTTCTTATCCAACTTTTGTTGAGGATCTCAATAGACTGTTAATCGTGTGAGTTGGGTAGAATTATCACAAACATTAGGTGAAACCGGGCGTAGCCAAGGGAATTCAACCAGTATGAAATCGGCAAAAGCGCTAACGTTGACTAAGCTCACAGCCAAAATTGTGGTGGTGGCACTGGTCGCTAGTTTTGGGTTTAACGTCAATTGTCCCGCCAGCTGTGCCGGACAAATTGCAGCATCAGTTAAGCAAGCAACACCGGCAGAAATTAAGCAGTGGTTTGTTTCTTACGATCAAATCCGCCGTCAAGCACAACTCACACCTAATGAACGCCAAGAAGCCGACAACCTGATATCCAAAGGCTTGTCTGTTCTCATGCCTGGCGAAGAAAAAATTGTGGCGCAGGCATTGTTAACCAAGCTGGTAAACAAATACACACAAGCAGTAACAGCGATGGGTGGGCTTCCTTTATATGCGCAGACCCTGCCTGTGCACCGCGGCTACTTCCAATACTTCACGTCCGCCGGACAACTTTTCAGTGATTATCTGAAGGTGCAAAACGATCTATTCGTAGTCGATCAATCCACAGGTCAGCCACTTCTGTCGCAGCTCATGCAACGCAAGCAACAACTTGCCGATCTCGACACGCAAATCAAGCAAGTAGACAAACAAGTCCGCGCCCAATTTGGCGTGCCGGCGTATCAGTATTAAATGGTTGGTCGGTTAAATCAAGGTTGGTCGGTCGTGCCGACCTCCATTGTTGTTTAGCAGTTCCGTCGTCTTTGTCATTCCCCACCTCCCCTTTGTCATTCCGAGCGAAGCGAGGAATCTACCGTAGGTTCACAACGCTCATCGTGTTGTGGAAGAACTCTGTTCCCTCGCGGCAGATTCTTCGGCTAAAGCCTCAGAATGACAAACGTAGGGATGTTTTACACCCCTACGTTTGTCAGTATCCAGATCTTATGCTAGTTTAGGGGTAAGCCGTGAAGGCGTTCTGTTCCAGAGGTACCGATGGACAGCCGATTACAAGAAATCGCCGAATCCCGCTACCACCAGCAGCAATTCCTCGCCACGCTCCTTGAGCTAGCGGTCGAGCAACAGTGGTTCGACGTGCGCCACATGGTGCAGCACGACATGGCTAAAGCCATTCTCTCCGACTACTCCTACGAGATAGGTCGCGGACACATGCATATGCCGACGTATTACGACAACTGGGAAGAAGTCGTTGCTCTCGGTTGGCAGGCTTTCTGTGAGCATACGGGGTTGTCGCCGGAGAAAGTCCAGCAACACCTGCAAGCATTAGGCGACAAAGCCTGAATTCTACAAATCATTATTAGGATAAACTACCGGAATGGCGATACCGCCAGGAAACTTGCCACGGTTTGTCACTTGATGCGGCAGCTGCGATGCAAGTGACCATACGCCTGGATTGTCGGCCAAGAATTCCAGCACCACGCGATCTGCCGGCTGCACGCAATACGAATCCCGGAAAACATGCGGCTCCATGGCATCGCTACCGCTGACGCTTATGACTTCAAAGCGATGCCCGGTCAACTGCAATGGCACCATCTGTGATGTCGTGTTGGCGACGTACAAGCGCACTCGGTCACCCTTCGTCACAGCTATGGCTGGAATAGATGGTGCGCACTTCCCGTTGACCGTGAAGTATGTGGTCGGGACGCTTGGCGCCGGGGCGGCAGACGCAGCTGGTTTCCCCGGTGCGGGAGCTACTTTTGTAGGCGGTGCAGCTGTCATCCATTGCCCAATTACAATTGCTTGTTCTTTACTGAAAACTTTCGGTGCTTGCGAATCGACAACCAGCATGCCGTAAAGACCTTGACTCTTCTGACCCAGGTGATTCACTTGCGGATGATAAGTAAACAGTCCAGGCACATCGGCGCGAAATTGATAAAACTGCGATCCTCCTGGTTTGATGATCCCCTGCCCCTCTCGCGGCAGCCCGCTTAAGGCGTGCGGCAAGATAAGCCCATCAATATAGAAACTCGTCGGTTGCTTGGACTCGTTGGACACGGTAATGCGCACCATGTCACCTTCCGTCGCCTCCAGCACCGGTCCCGGACTCAACCCGTTGTAAGTCAAGGCGGAGGCAAACACGCCCGGCATAAGCTCAATGCGCCCTTCCTTAACCACAAGCCGGTACTGTCTTGTCTTGGCTTGCTCGGTGACTTGTGATTGCAAGGCGCCCATTGCCTGACTGCCATCCATGATCGTTGATTTGAGATCATTCAACTCATCACGCATTTTCTTTAGCTCGTCTTTTTCTTCAACTTGTTCTTGTTTGACTTCTTTTATTTGTTTGCTGCTGACGTGCTTGGACAACGCAGGTAATACCTGCGTCAAACTAAGCAAAAGACAGAGTGAAAGAATTACTCTCATTTGCGCGGCGATTTCACCACGGCAGTTGTTACAGGCGAATGCATGGCAATGCGATGCGATACGCTGCCGAGCAAGAAGTGTTGCACGGCATTGCTTCCCTGCGCGCCTATTACGACAAGATCAGCCGGCAACGACTTTGTGAGGCTGAGAATTTCTGTTGCCGGATCGCCTTCCTTGAGGACGCAAAAGACTTTGTCGATTCCTTGCTCTGCCAGCATTTGTTTGGCGTTAGCTAAAAATGTCTCGCCTTCCATGAGCATGTTGTTTTCAACGATACCAATGTATTCAACAGGTGATACCAGTTTTAAAACATCAGCAACGTTCACTACATGTATGAGAGTAATTTCTGCGCCGCTCTCTTTCAACTTAAAGAGTTTCGCTGCTTCGCGTATTGCAGCCTGTGATTGCGGTGAACCATCGACGCCCATCACAACCTTACGTATCGTTGCCTGGGGCTGCCCGCCATTGCGGCAGATCAAAACAGTCCCCGGACCATGTTTTACAACTTTGCTGGAAACACTACCCAGGAAGAATTCTTCAATTTTGGGATGCACGCCGGGCGTCAATGCGGTCAAGTCGCAATGTTCATCACGAGCAACGGCTTCAATCATCATCGCCGCTGTCCCGCTGACAATTTGAGTGTCCAGCGATTGGCAAATTGGTTGTAGCTGCGGCTCAAGCTCGGCAAAATAGGATTTGGCTTTGTTCTGCACTTCGTCGGCATATCTTTCTTTGATATCCGCCAGACCTTCAATCATCCGCTCGTATGACGGCAACTCTTCTTTGACGTAAAGCATTGTTACCTGGCAGTTTTTCAAGTCAACCAGGCGCTTAAGTTCATCAATTGTCGGCTTAGCTGAATGGACAATATCGACGGGCAAAAGAAGTTTCATTTGGCAACCTTTCCCAACCCTACATTGGTTCGTCAGTATTTTAGCTCAGCAGATTACATAGTGCTTAACTATTCTCATCTTAGCTAGTTTCATACCCGTTTTGGGAATATTCAAATTAACGGAGACAAGGCAATGTTATATAAGCTAATGCCGGAAGTTACCGCTGGGCTTGCCATGTTGGCGATTTTTATGGTCGCCGCAGACGCTGCTCCGACTAAAAAAACGCAGCCCAGACCGCAGCTTAAGCGCGCTACCCCGCTCTTAGACACGACGCCAGTGCCTGGCAGCCGTCCAGCTGGACGCCATGTTTACAAGCTCGGGCAACCGCTGACAGGCGGCATTACGATGGATGTCCCTCGTACTCCTGAAGCTGTAGCCAAATACCTTGCCCGTATGCGGAAAATTATCCAAGACTACAACCGAGTCGCTGTGGCGGCCTTGTTCCGGGGCAATGCCAAAGACCCTTCGTTGGATTCCTTAAGTGAAGTAACCGGACATACTGTTTATATGATCCGGCAGATTAGAGCCATAGTGCCGCCTGCCGAAATGAAAAACGAGCACAATGATTTAGCCAATACGCTTTATTATTTTGGGCAGCTGGCGGAAAACCCAAGTAGTGTTCTTGGCAGTGGTTTGGAAGGTTTTACAAAACTCTACCCAATGATGGGTCGCTTGAGTGCGACGCTGACGAATTACCACAAGGGTGTGAATCGAGTTATTGCTTTCTACAAACTCAATCCCAATCTTGATCCTTTTGGTGATGAAGACGAAGACGTCAAACGACGCTTGTCTGGTACTGTCGACAGCATGACCGGCAATTTATACAGCGGCAAACCAGCGGCTCCGTGCGATGACTGTACCGAGTCTCTGCAACAGATACTTGGCGGCATGGGTGGTCTTGGATCTCTTGGTAGCTTGGGCGGCGGTGGCATGGGCTCACTTGGCAATATGGATTTAGGGGCGCTGTCAGGACAGTTGGGCAATATTGATATGAATCAGCTCAACAAACTAATGGGCGAACTCGGTGGGACACCCGGACATTCAAGTTCGGATTCCGGCATGTCCGATAGTGCTAACAACCTGAACCAACTTTTAGAGCAATTGCAAGGTCAACGTTGATACAAAGCCGGTTGCCATGCGGTGATTTCGGCTAAAATCTGATTTTCGTTTCAGAGGTATCAGTTCGTGATTGATCGTTATTCGCGCCCGGAGATGGCGGCACTTTGGTCTGATGAGTCGAAGTTTCAATGCTGGCTGGAAGTGGAAATTGCTGTCTGCGAAGCGCAGGCTGAATTGGGAGTGATACCAAAAGACGCTGTTGCCGACATCAAGAAGAAAGCGCGTTTTGATTTAAAGCGCATTGACGAAATAGAAGCGGAAGTGCGTCACGATGTAATTGCATTCCTTACTTCAGTTGCCGAATCAGTTGGCGAAAATTCACGTTTCGTGCACCTGGGCATGACCAGCTCTGATGTGATTGACACTGCCCTTGCTCTGCAATTGCGCAAAGCCAGTGCTTTGCTGATGAAGGACATGGACGCTCTGGAAGCGGCTATTCTTAAGCAAGCACGCATGCACAAGCACACAGTGACAATCGGCAGATCGCATGGTATTCATGCTGAACCAACAACATTTGGCTTCAAGCTAGCCGTCTGGCTGGAAGAAATTCGCCGTAATAAACAAAGACTGAAAGACGCAACTGAGATGATCTCAGTTGGACAAGTAAGTGGAGCGGTAGGCACTTATTCCAATATTTCACCAGAAGTGGAAAAGCTCACTTGCAGAAATCTTGGATTGCAACCGGACCCTGTCTCCACGCAGATTGTCCAGCGTGACAGACATGCTCAATACGTCTGGACATTGGCTTGCATTGGTTCAAGTCTGGATAAATTTGCTACCGAAATCCGTCACTTGCAGCGCACGGATGTGTTGGAAGTAGAAGAGCCTTTTGCTAAAGGTCAAAAAGGATCTTCGGCTATGCCGCACAAACGTAATCCAGTGGGATGTGAAAACATTTCTGGCTTGGCGCGCATCTTGCGCGGTAATTCTCTTGCTGCCCTGGAAAACATTCCACTGTGGCATGAGCGTGACATAAGCCACAGTTCTGTCGAGCGGGTTATTCTTCCTGATTCAACAATCCTGCTCGATTACATGCTGGCTCGTTTTACAAAGATAGTCGATGACCTGGTTGTCTATCCGGAAAACATGCTTTCTAATATGGATGTATTTGGCGGCATTGTCTTCTCTCAAGCATTTCTAATCAAACTTGTTGAGCGTGGATTGAGTCGCGAAGATGCCTATAAGATTGTCCAGGGAAATGCCATGCAAGCCTGGAATACAAAAAACGGCAGCTTCAAAGACAATTTGATGAACGACAAGAATGTCACGGGCCTTCTGTCAGCGAAAGAAATCGAAGAGACTTTTGATCCCAAACACTACTTGCGTAACATTGACCAAGTGTTTGAGCGGTTGGGTATTTAAGAGGGAAAGACGTGGCAAAAAAAGTAATAAACCTCTGCCTGGGTGTGCACAACCACCAGCCGGTCGGCAATTTTGATCATGTGCTGGCTGAAGCGTGCGAGAAATGTTATTTGCCGTTTTTCCAAGTGCTGGAGCGATTTCCTAAGGTCAAGTTCTCTGTCCACTTCACTGGATATTTATTGTGGTGGATTGTAGAAAACTATCCTGAAGTAATTCATGTGATGGATAGATTGCATGCCCGTGGACAGATTGAACTTGTCACTGGTGGATTCTATGAGCCAGTTATGGCTATTATTCCTGACTGCGATAAGGTTGGACAAATTCGCAAGCTGACTGCTTATTTGGAAAAACTCTTTTGTTCCAAGCAAGCAAATAAAGAAGCCATAGACGGCATGTGGTTGGCGGAGCGCGTTTGGGAACCACATTTGCCAAAGCCTCTTGTAGAAGCTGGAATTAAGTACGTCTGTGTAGATGACTCGCACTTCAAGTCCGTCGGTCTGCATGATTCTGAACTGATGCGCAGTTACGTCACTGAAGAAGACGGACACAAGCTGGATATTTTCCCAATTAACCAGAACTTGCGTTACATGATCCCGTTTGCCGAGCCGGACAAGATAATTACTTATCTGAAATCAATTGCCACAAGTGATGGCGACGCCGGAGCCTTTTATTTCGATGACGGCGAAAAATTTGGCGTTTGGCCTCATACATACGAATCAGTATACAAAGAAGGCTGGCTGGAGAAGTTCTTCGCTGCTCTCGAGAAAAATTCAGATTGGATCCACATCCAGACATTTGGTGAGTATCACCGAAACATCGGGCCATCCGGTCGAGTATATTTGCCGACGGCAAGTTATGCCGAGATGATGGAATGGGCATTGCCAGCCGATCGGGCAGCGGTCTTGGAAGAAGGACTGCACAATGTCGATGAACGCTACAAGCCATTTCTCAAAGGTGGTTTCTGGCGCAACTTCTTGGTCAAATACCCGGAAGGGAATAATCTGCACAAGAAAATGCTTCATGCCAGCAAGAGACTGCAAAAAATTAGGGCCAGTGGCAAGTTGGATGATGCACAGCTGCACACGGCACAAGAGCATATCTGGCAGGCACAATCAAATGATCCGTTTTGGCATGGCGTATTTGGCGGACTTTACTTGACCAATTTGCGCACGGCCAATTTTCAGGCAGCAGTTGCAGCAGATGTGGCCCTTGATGCGCTTGAACAAAAAGCTGGACTGGCACCAAAGGGAATATCAGTGGAGACATTTGATATTGACTTGGATGGATTTGATGAAGTAGTTATTCGTGGCGAGAAACTTAACATTTGTTTGGCACCGCATTATGGTGGAGCACTTGTGGAACTTGATTACAAAGAGCGTCCCTTCAATTTGACGGACACACTATCACGCCGGAAAGAGCCGTATCACGAAAAGTTGAAACAGATGCCGCCACCCGAAGCTGAGGGTGAGGGCGCCAAAACAATTCATGGACAAGTAAAAACCAAAGAAGCAAATCTCGGTGA
>SBAT01000336.1 GCA_005240105.1 Chloroflexota bacterium | reverse complement strand
GGAGTTTTGAGTTTCTTATCGCAGTGGCAAAATCGTTAAGTTGCGTGAGAAGCTTGCCGGCAAGCGAATTTTCAAAGGTTGCCTGCCAGCTGTTATCGATAGCCTCCAGTGATACGGCAGAGGCCATTACATCGCATTTTCTCTTTATGGCAGTGAGCATGTTACTAGCGACTATTTTTGCGTATTTCTGCGAATGTCAACCACGACACCCTGAGCGCGGTATTTGAAAGACTCCAACTCAACCTGGTTGCCGACCTTTATCTTGTTGCCTCGAATAACATAACCATCATCGGTAACTTCTGCCTGATCGACTACGGTTACCAGGAAGTCATGCGCAAGTGGTTGGGACGGATCGGCAAAGGCTACTGCCTTTTTGCCATCGGGAGACAGGAAAGAGACTTGTTTAGACCAATGCTTAACGGCAGTTATGGCCATCGGTGGTTTTACCGGTTGATTGCGAATGGTGATTGAGGCCGTGTCACCAACTTTGAATAGATCCGCGTCTTCGGTTTTTAGCCCGGTGATGTAGACATCAATGGCTACCTGTTCTACGCCCTTAATGACCTTGTCCACTCCGGCATGTCCAGCTCTAGCCATGCCAAAACCCAGGGCTGACAAGAGCACTATGACTATCAAGCAGGAATCGAGTGCATTACATCGTCCAAACAACTTGAATTCGTTATTCACAAAGAGTCCTCTAAGCAATTTCTAGTCAATAATACAGGACGCGCGGCTAATGTCATAATTGAGCAAATGTTTCCTGTTTACGACGATAATCAATCATCCAGCAAGCCTATTGTTTCGTGGGCACTAATTGTCATAAACGTAATTGTCTTTCTCAATGAAGTGACTATGCCGGAAGCTTCCTTAAACAGCTTCCTCACTGTTTGGGGAACAGTGCCTGAACAGGTCACTCATTCGCCCAGTGCCCAGACCTACCTGACCTTGTTTACCTCAATGTTCTTGCACGGCGGTTGGTCACATTTGATTGGCAATATGTGGTTCTTGCATATTTTTGGCGACAATGTTGAAGACCGCATGGGGCATTTCAAATATTTGCTCTTCTATATCATTTGTGGCATCGCCGCTTCCTTGGCTCAGGTATATTCCGATATCAATACAACCATTCCAGGAATTGGTGCAAGTGGTGCCATTTCCGGAGTCCTCGGTGCCTATGTTGTCCTCTTCCCGCATGCCAGGGTGAGGACCTTTATCGGCACTTATACAAGCATTTGGGTGCCGGCCGTTTTCTTTATTGTTATCTGGTTCCTGATGCAATTCTTTCCGGCTATTGCCAGCTTGCAACTGGAAGGCGTCAAAGCAGGCGGCGTTGCCTTCTGGGCCCATGTTGGTGGCTTTATTGCCGGCGTCATCCTGGTGAAGCTATTTGCTACAGGTGACAGAGAAGAGCAAGCTAAGCTGCGTCACTTCTGATAGTTAGTCTTCCGGTAAGGCTACTTGGTCAAGGGCTGCCAGCATTTCCTTTTGGTTGGTCACCGCTGTACCTGGCTTCTTCACGACTATGCTCGCTGCTAGGTTGCCCAGAGCCATGGCTTCAACAAAACTTGCTCCTGTGACCATGGACAAAGCCATGGTGGCAGCCACTGTGTCGCCGGCACCGCTTACGTCAAAGACCTCGCTGACATTGAAGGCCGGTAACTCAACCATTTCCTGACCCTTCTCAAACAACACCATGCCGTCAGCACCACGCGTTATCAAAAGCGCCTTGCTGCCCGTTATGAGCATGAGCTTTTTGCCGGCTTCCTTAAGGGACTCATTGGAGTTAATGGAAAAACCAACGGCCTTTTCAGTGTCGGTTTGATTGGGCGTGATAAGCGTTACGTCCTGGAAGCGTTCAAAATGATCTTGGGCATCAACGACGACCAGAATATTTTTCTCTTGAGCTATTTGCCGGCAAGCCTTTATGACAGCAGCTGTCATCACGCCGCCGCGATAATCGGACAACAAAATAGCTTGATACTGTCCGGCTACTTGCTTTACTTTTTCAATCAAAAGCGACTCAACCGAGCTTGTAATTTCCTCGTGTGATATACGGTCCATTCTAAGCAATTGTTGCAAATGAGAATGTGATTTAGAGAGGATCCTAGTTTTAACAGGCGTGGGACGGCTGGCATCTTGCACTAAGCCATGAGTGATACCAGTGGATTCGAACATGCGAGTAAGTTTGACCGCATAATCATCGCGCCCGCACACACCGATGGCGTGGCAAGTGGCGCCCAGTGACGCTACGTTGTTGGCTGTGTTGGCGGCACCGCCTAAAATAAGTTCGGTGTCCACATGCTCGAGAATAAGGACCGGTGCTTCTCGTGAGATGCGCTCCGGTTTTCCTTCAACATATTCGTCAATTAACAAGTCGCCAAAGACAATGATACGTCCTTGAGAAAGGTTTTTAATACGCTCGCGCAATTTGCTTTTGCTGAGCAGATGGAGATTGGCATGAGCGGCAGAAACTGCCAAATCGGGTGGGTGCATCCTCTCGAGTTCCTCTAAAAGTTCCCTGCTTGAGTGGTCGTCGGGACTTAATCCCAATGACAAAAGTGTAGCTTGCTTCGCCTCATCAATATACCGTAACTGCTGATAAAGTCGGGCTAAATGAAGGGCATGTAAGACGCCGTCGGCAGCCGTTGTGGACTTGGTTAGGTCCTCTCGGGTATTGAGAATGGCCTGCCTTTCCGTTTCCGTTATTTCGTGCTTCTCGGTGGGTGTGGTTCTCTGGAGGAACTTGTCAATTAGGGGCTTAATTTCCTTTTCTTCCTTCTGGGTAAACTCTGATTTGCGCATCTGGAAAAACGGTTTGTCGCCCATGTAAGAGAAGTTTGTCGGCGTAGCTGAGCTAGCAGATGTGCCTCCGCCTGCCTGTGCCTTATCGGACATGAGATCGGAAAAGGATATAGACTTTTCCTCTCGCTCGCGAGCCTGGTCCTGGTTTTCCAGCTTTTCCGGCTCAGAGCCTGGTTTGTCTTTTGCTGAATCTTTAGGTGAGAAAGAATTGCTCATAATCCACACTGCAAGCCATTTGTCCTTAGTCCATTGTACTCTCCCCTTAAGGACTATTTATGTTAGAATCGCTGACAATACTGGGCGTTGGCTGAATTTAACGCTTGTCAGGGGATTGGTTTAAAGGACGCCTAAGGAGAGCAAAATGGTCACAAATCGGCAATTCTTAGCGCTGACCTTTTGTGTAGCTATCCAGTGTGTAAATATCCTTCCGGCAATAGCTAACTGGCCAGAGCCAAAGTCGGAAGAGCCAGCCTTGCGTCCGGCAGTGACAACGACTACAACAAGCACAACTGTTACTGATACCACTGTCATACACACTGAGCCAAAGGTTGTGCCTCAGTCACAATTTAAATTGGAAAAAATTCGCCGCGATAAATGGATCGCCTGGCGCATGGCCAAAGATCCCTGGATCGACAGAGCTTGTATTGCTGATCCTGGATTGCCGGAAGCAATTTGTGCACATCCGGGACCGGCTGCTCTTTTAGCCAAACACCCACACATTGATCAAATTGCTGAAGCTGATCCCTATCTGTGCCGTAGGCTGACACAGTGGAAAAAGGCTACGATGAATTTGGTCAAAAACCCGCGCGCATTGTATGTGGTTACTCGCGATCCGGAAGGAATTTATCGGGCCGTGCAAAGGAATCCTAAGATAGGTCGCATTCTTTCGAAGAATATTTTGTTCAACCAAATGGTAGTTGAAAATCCTGATCTTGGCCGATTCATAACAGGGCACATGTGAATTTCGATTTCCTGTATCTAGCTAAAGCAGCTGTAATAGGCGTTGTCGCTGGTCTGCTTTCGGGTGGCTTTGGCATAGGTGGCGGCATGGTGGCGACACCTATGACCAGGATGTGGCTTTCCTTAGATCCTTACGTTGCCATTGGCACGTCCTTAGTGCTGGTGGCACCAACTGCCATTTCCGGAGCGACACGATATGTAAGAGAAGGTGTTTATTCTAAGTTTTTAGCCAGGGCCTGTCTGGTGCCTGCCTGCATAGGAACAGTTTTAGGTTCGCTTGTTTGTCCGTACGTCAACGGACATTTCTTGATGATGATAATTGCCCTGCTCATCGCTATGAGTGGTCTGGATTTTGCTACTGGATTGGTTGGACGTTTGCTTGGTCGTTTGAAAAAGGATGATGCGAAAGTTGCCAGTCTGGCTCCTGTTGGGAAGCTGACTTTTGTTGCCGCTGCGGTCGGACTAGCGACTGGATTCTTGTCCGGACTGGTGGGCGTCGGTGGGGGATTTATTCTGGTGCCTGCTTTCGTTTATCTTTTTCGCGCTTCTATAAAGGAAGCTATCGGCACGTCATTGTTAACCATAGCGGCTGTGGCCATCCCTGGTGCAGTTGTGCACGCAATTCATGGGCATGTTAATTTTGAGGTTGCCTTAGCCATGATTGTAGCGTCGATTCCAGGGGCGCGCATTGGCGCATCCATTTCCATGCGCTTGAAAGATTCGCACTTAAGGCAAGCCTTTGGCGTTATGTTGTTAATTGTCTCTTTCGTGTTTGCGGCAAAGGAAATTCATTCGCTAGTCACGCACCGCTAATGGTCCCGATTTATCGGGAATAATGAACTTGCATAGGGTGGAAGTTATGTTTCATTTGAAACTTCTTGAGCTAGAATCCGAGCTTATTGCCAAACAACAGTCCAGCCGGGGGCTGATGACTTTGCCTCATTCATGCAAGGCTCTCATTGAGTATGTGGAAAAGGAAGTTGAAGTTCGTCTGGCGGACAAGGTGCCTAGCGATTGGCGTGGCTGGCTGACCTACAAACGAAATGGT
>SBAT01000393.1 GCA_005240105.1 Chloroflexota bacterium | reverse complement strand
TGCCTGAGCGTTTTGCGGTTGGAGTAGATTTTGGTGGTACGAAGATTTTGGCCGGAGTGGTCAATCTCGATACCGGGAGGCTTATCTCGGCCAGCAAGGCGAAAACCGGCTCGCCATCAGAAAACGGCGAGGTTCTAAAACGAATTACTTCCGCTATTGATCTGGCGTTAGTGGAAGCGAGGGTGGAAGCTAAAGACGTACTGGGCATTGGTATTGGCGCTGCCGGTCAGGTAAACAGACAGAAGGGCGTTCTGGTTAACGCCGCCAATATTGGTGTTACCGATTTGCCTATTTGTCAGCCGTTGAGCAACCAGTATCACGTCGACTGTGTAATTGGCAATGACGTCGAAGCCGCCACAATGGGCGAGCTTAAATTTGGCGCCGGCCGCAAAACCGACAGCTTTGTCTGCATTTTTATCGGTACGGGAATTGGCTCCGGCATCGTCAACGACGGAAAACTTTATCGCGGGCACACCGGTACTGCCGGTGAAATTGGACACATAGTATTTGAGCCGTATGGTCGAATTTGCGGTTGTGGTGCTCTAGGTTGCTTGGAAGCTTATGCATCTAGAACAGCCGTGGCTAAACACATCGTTGCTGAACTTTCTCGTGGTGCTGATTCAACCGTGCGCGATAAGATCAATATGAGTAAGGGGATTTTGCGTTCAAAGGCAATTGCCGAAGCAGTAGCTGAAGGTGATGAGCTAACTATTGCTGCCGTTAAACAAGCTGCCGAGTTCATGGGATTAGGTCTGGCGTCAGTGATTAATTTCTACAATCCACAACGCATTATTCTTGGTGGTGGACTAATTGAGGCTTGTGATCTGTATTTTCAACTTGCCAGCAAAAAAGCTAAGGCTCACGCTTTGCGCACTCCTTCTAAGAAAGTGGAAATAGTTAAAGCTGAGCTTGGTGATTATGCCGGTGTTATCGGCTCAGCACTTTTAGTGCGTGAAAACTAAGTCGTGAGAACTAAATTTGCTTCCTTGCTTTGCGCCGCGCTCACGTAAAATGGCTTCCATCTTTTCCATTGTCTGATGCTTATTGAATGACCAGGTTGGTCCGATGACTTCGTCTTGCGTTCCTTCAGCTACCAGACGCATGACGATCATCTCTGGCGGAAGCATTTCTAACGAATCGGCGACGAGCTTGGCGTAAACATCTTCATCCATAAGAGGCAAGCGGCCAGCTTTATAGTCGTCTTCCATTGGTGTGCCTTTATAGATAACCAATTGGTGAATTTTGATCGCATCAACACCACAAGTGGCAACTTGCTTTACCGTGGATATCATCTGCTCTTCATCGTCGCCAGGCAAGCCAAAGATCAAGTGTGTTGCTACATTTAGTCCGCGAGCTTTGGCGCGCGTCACTGCATCAAAAAATTCTTCTGCTGAATGTCCGCGATTGATATTTTCTAGCGTTTGGTTATTGGCTGATTGCAGACCCAATTCCAGCCAGACAAAAGTACGCTTGCTGAACTCAGCCAACATATCGAGCACATTGTCGGGCACGCAATCCGGACGTGTGCCAATCATCAAGCCCACAACATCCGGATGGTCCAGCGAGCTTTCGTAAAGGTTCCGCAACACTGCCTCTGGGGCGTATGTGTTGGAAAATGCCTGGAAGTAGGCGAGAAACTTCTTAGCTTTGTACCGGCGCCGTATCCTTTCAATGCCACTTAGCAATTGCTCTTTCATAGCTAAGTCCGTCTTAATGGTGGGGGCGCCGGACCCGCGATCGTCGCAAAACGTGCACCCGCCGAAGGCTCTGATTCTACTACACCCGGAGCATGTTGCCATGAGCCTAATTGACATAGTTTGAGCCGGTTTGTTAGTATTGGCGACCTTGAGCGATGCCCTCATCGTCTAGAGGCCTAGGACACCTCCCTTTCACGGAGGTAACGGGGATTCGAATTCCCCTGGGGGTAGATTTTTTATTCAAGCCTGTGAGGCTTTCACATTTAAGTTGAGTGTTCTGGGACAAATAAGGGACACTTGACCACAGATATAGTAGCTATTAGAATGCGAACAGGGACTCCATCCCATGCCACTAAGGGTGGTGGCATTAGTTCAGGTTTCCAAAATGCTGCTTGAATTTAGTTAATTGGTTAACGGAGCTTAGGTGCGTGTGACTACACAGGACAACCAACCTCAAAATTCAGAACAGAGTGTCGAATTCGTTATTGGTGGAGTTCTGCACGTACTGAACGTTCTAGAAACCGAGAATGTTATCGAACGTTATGCAATTGGAGGTTCGGTAGCCTTGCTCCGTTACATTGAGCCTATATTGACCGAAGATCTGGACATATTTTGCCACATTCCTCAAACAGGTCTAATCGTCAGCCTGGCTCCGGTATACGCTAGGCTCGAAGAGATGGGCTACCAAACTGAAGGGCAATACATGCGTATAGAAGGGGTGCTGGTTCAATTCCTTTTGCCCACGGGACCACTTGTGGAAGAGGCTTTAGAAAACGCGGTTGAAATCGAAGTAGAGACTGTCCCAACCCGGATCTTTAAGTACGAGTATTTGCTGTCAGCAATGGCTGAGGCAAATCGACCTAAGGACAGGGCAAAAATTTTGGTTGCTTTGGAATCAGCGCCGCCAGATACAGCCAAACTCAATGACATTCTAGCTAGGCACAAGCTGCTTGACAGGTGGGGTAAAATAATTGCATGAGCAATGATCACCTAATTCTGACGGTTGAGAGTCAGTTCCAGCGAAAGGCGGAACACAGACGGGAATTGGCACAGTTGCCGTTTGAAGAAAAGTTGAGGAGGCTGGTCAAGCTACAGGCCAGAGCCTATGTAATTGGGACTCAGGCAGGACGCAAGCCCTACAGACCCTGGGGTACTACGACTAGCCAAGCAATAGGTAATAACCTATTATCGAAATGAATTACCATAGGGTATACCCTATGAACATAGATTGAACTATTATCTTAGTGGTAAATTCTTGAACTAGACGTTGAAGCGGAAGTGGACAATGTCGCCGTCTTTCATCAGGTATTCTTTGCCCTCAAGACGCATTAAGCCCTTATCCTTGGCACCTTTCTCCGAGCCGGAGGTAATGTAGTCGTCATAGCCAATGACTTCGGCACGAATAAAACCCTTCTCGAAGTCGGTGTGAATGATGCCTGCGCACTGTGGCGATGTGAAACCACCAGGGAATGGCCAGGCGCGTACTTCTTTTTCGCCGGCGGTGAAATATGTTTTTAGACCTAACAGATCAAAAGCACCGCGAATCAAGCTGTTAACACCAGAGTCGGCTACACCTAGACTCTGCAGATAGCTTTCACGTTCTTCCGGAGTAAGCGCAGCTAACTCAGCCTCTATCTGGGCAGAAATAATCACTACTGGACGATTTTCTTTAGCCGCCAATTCGCGTAACTTCTGGACGTGCTTGTTGTTGGACGGATCAGCTAGTTCTTCCTCTTTCACGTTAGCGGCATAGAGCATGGGCTTGCTGGATAATAATTGCAATTGCGGCAGAACTCTTAGTTCTTCATCGCTAAACATTTTGAGATCAATAGCTTCAACATTATCGAGCATTGGACGTATCTTGCCGTACATCTGTACTTCAAGTTGGGCACGCTTGTCTCCCTGCTTCACCTGCTTGTGCAGGCGGTCAACGCGCTTATCAATGGAGCCAGCATCAGCCATAGCTAATTCAATGTGGATTGTTTCCACATCGCGCACAGGATCCACTGGACCATCAACGTGTGTGATGTTCTCATCATCAAAGCAACGCACCACATGCACGATGGCATCGACTTCACGAATGTGAGCCAGGAATTGATTGCCCAGACCTTCACCTTTGCTGGCGCCGCGAACCAGACCGGCAATGTCCACGAACTCAAAAGCCGCCGGCAAGACGTTTTGTGGTTTCACCAACTTCTCTAGAACCGACAATCTTTTGTCCGGGACCTTTACGATTCCTGAGTTTGGCTCGATCGTGCAAAATGGGTAATTGGCGCTTTCTGCCTGATAGGATGCGGTTAACGCATTGAAAAGCGTGGATTTACCCACGTTGGGAAGTCCTACTATTCCTGCCCTTAACACTGTCTTCTCCTGAGCTGAATGTTTCTAAGCGTCAATTTTAAGCTGTTGAAGCGACCGAATTATAAGATGCAAAGCAAATCATAATTAATTGGGCAATGAAGCGGTAAGCAAATATCAAAGCGATGAAGAGTCCGAATGGCAAACGTTTAGATATGCAAAGTGCTAAATGATTCTGTTGCCTGACAATTGCCGAGTGGAAACAATCTCAATATTCAGGCGGTTTCCGGTTTTGGGGATGCTCAAGTCCTGGCTAAAGGAGAAGATATTAATCACTGGACAGCCGGTAAATTTGTAGACTGTGGCCAATTTCCTTAGAACTAGCAACTGAATGGAAACTGCTGATGAATATCGAAGCTGTGATTGCTGTGATGGCTGTTCTGCTTGCCCTCTGCTTTGACTTTGTCAACGGCTTTCACGATACGGCTAACGCTGTTGCCACAGTTATCTACACAAAAGCATTAAGACCCGGTCTGGCAATTTTGATGAGCGGTTTCCTGAATTTTCTGGGTGCTGTCTTGGTTGGCACTGCCGTGGCCATGGTAATAACAAAGATAATTCCTCAGAACCTCGTCAGTCTGCCGATGCTTGTGGCTGTTCTTTTAGCCGCTGTAATTTGGAATTTGATTACCTGGTGGTATGGTCTGCCGGTTAGCTCTTCTCACTGCTTGATCGGTAGCTTGTTTGGCGCTGGTATTGCCGCCTATGGATTGAACGGTGTGCACTGGCACGAGCTGGAGAAAGTATTGATGGCGCTTTTAATATCGCCACTGATTGGTTTTTTTGCCGGTGCTTTAGTCACTTGGGTCGCTTGTCTTGCCTCCGGTGAATACAACAAGACAGATGTGGATAAACCAAAGACGCAGAACCAACTGATGCGCTGGTTGCATGTACTTTCCAGTGCCAGCGTAAGTTTTAGTCACGGCAGCAATGACGGACAAAAGACAATGGGCATTATTACCTTGATTTTGGCCACACACTTCAGCGCCTTTGGTTTTACCTATGACAAAGTACCCTGGTGGGTCATGCTTTCCGCCGCCACCGCCATTGCACTGGGCACCGTAGTTGGAGGCTGGCGAGTGATAAGGACAGTGGGCACCAAGATCAGCAAAGAGCGCTTGAGTCACGCTCAAGGGTTTGGCGCTTCCATGTCTACGGCGACAATCATTTTGATAGCTTCTTCCATGGGCGCACCGATAAGCACTACGCATACTTTGAGCTCAGCCGTGGCTGGTGGAACAATTCCGGCTTATGGCGCATCCAAGCTCAATGCGAAAACCTTATGGCTCATTGCATTAGCTTGGGTATTGACCCTGCCGGTGGCAGCTACTCTATCGGCAATTTGTTTTTATGTTTTACGCTGGCTTTGGCATTAATTGTTGGAGGTTCCTATGAAATTCATGGTGGCATTTGCCAGTCCTAAACGTAGCCGAAGGATAGTTCAATTGGCTGCTTCTAATGCCAGGGCAATGAATGCGGAAGTGGTATTGGTAAGAGTAATTGCTGATCCGGCTAAGGTTGGGGTGGTGGCTGAGTTAATCGCAACCGATACTCCTAAGGAAACTGCTGAAAGGCAAATTGTCGAGGTGGTCAATGAGCTTCAGAGTCAGGGAATAAATGCCTCAGGCTTATTTAAGGTGGGACCAGTTGCCGATACTCTAGTGTCTACCGCCATCGAGCTGGCTGCCGATTCTGTCTATATTGGTAGTGCTCCAGTCAAACCAAAGTCATTTGGAATTTCCATGCAAGATCCGATATTGCATTACATGGTCGATCACTGTCCCGTGGCATTGGTCATAGCTCGTGATAATAATGTTGACGAGAACAACGACTAGTTCTTGCAACGTAAACGGTTAGTCTATGCGCGCAACCGCAATTGTACTTGTCTTTGTAGCCATCCTGTCCCTGGCAGGGCGGTCGGACGCTCAGGAATCCATGC
>SBAT01000451.1 GCA_005240105.1 Chloroflexota bacterium | reverse complement strand
TCGTCGCTGCCTATTATTTTAGAAACACCAAAGTCGAGAACTTTTACATGGTCGCGCAAGTCATCGTTGTTGATTAGCATGACGTTACCTGGTTTGAGATCGCGGTGCACAAGCTTTTGGTTATGCGCATGTTCCAGAGCATCGCACACTTGCAAAAATATTTTTACGCCGCGCTCAACGCTAATTTGCCCATCGGCTTTGATAATGTCGGCTAGACTTATGCCTTCCAGGTAATCCATGACCAGATATGGCTGGCCTGTCGGTGACACGCCGTAGTCGTAGAGGGTAATGATGTTGGGATGACTTAATTTGCTGGCTGCTTTGGCCTCGTGCTGAAAGCGGCGGACGCTTTGGGAATCTGTTATGTGTTGAGCCAGTAGCATTTTTATGGCAACAAACCTTTCCATCAGGTCGTGCTTGCCCTTGTAGACAACGCCCATGCCGCCGTGACCAACTATGGATAAGATCTCGTAGTGGTCGGTTAGTTTTTTGCCTACCCAGGGATCTTGGGCAATGGGAATAAGAATAGTGCCGTCAGATGGGCAGTTTGAGTGCGTGTCCGTAAACTTGCGGTCGCAGGTGACGCAGCGTTTGGTTAGCTGTCCTTGTAAGTCTTCTAACACTGAAGGAACCCTTGAAAGATCTCTTGAAGGGCCGATAATCTTACCTTATCGGATATCATTTAACTACCTTAGTTTTACCCGTAGGGAAGCTAAATTATCTAAGTTTTGCTTGCAGCCTGCGCCTCAATTACATGGCCGGCGTCCACGGAAAAGACTTTCGCTCCGGCAAGCCATTCGGGTTCAAAGCGCGATAAATGTGTGGTTGTAATTATCGTCTGCGTTGGCTTATTCAGTGCCGACATTAAAAGCCCTTGCCTATCTACATCCAGCTCAGCCAGGACGTCATCCAGTAAAAGTACTGGAGACTCGGCAAGCTTCTCTGTTACCAGGTCTAATTCCGCCAACTTGAGAGCGAGGACAAGGCTGCGTTGTTGTCCTTGACTGGCAAAAGCCAGTGCTGAAGCGCCGTTGAGGGCAAAACTAATGTCGTCTCTGTGCGGTCCCAGGAGTGTCTGCCGTCTGGCTATTTCTTCTCCGCGCACTTTACGCAGGAGTGTGGCTATAGTGTGGGCGATTTCGGCGTAGTCCCCATCAGCTTCTTGCCTTGATTCATTGGGTGATTTAAAAATGTAGTTGGCGGTAAGAATTTCGGTTTTCTTGGAGAGATGTGACTGATAGCTCTCAGCTAAGGGCAGGAGTTCATGAAGAACTCGCATCCGGTTTTTTATTATCATTGCTCCGTAATGAGCCAGTTGTTTATCCCAAACATGCAATTGATCTTGATCGGATACGCTAACCCGGCCTCGTTCAAACATTGTCTTAAGTAGCTTATTGCGCTGGGTGACAACCTTTTGGTAAGTCAAAAGAGTATCTTGATAGCTCGGTGTCAGGCTGAAGAGAATTGTGTCTATCCACTGGCGACGGAATTTTGGACCGTCACGCAGCATGCTTAAGTCTTGGGTGGAAAAGGTGACTGTGACCAGCTTTCCAAAAAGTGCGCGGGCTGTTGGTGGCTTGACGCCGTTGATATTCACTCGTTTATCCAGACGGCTGGAGCCGTTGGTGCCGGCTCTCACCAAGCTAATGCCAATTGATTCGTCATAGCCGCTTCTTTCAAAGTGAACTTCCAAGTGCATTCTGGCTTGGTGCCAATGAATCAGTTCTACATCTTCACTTGTTCTAGCTGATTTGCCGCGCGAGGCTACTTCAATGGCTTCCAGGAAGTTGCTCTTGCCCTGGGCGTTGTCGCCAATGAGGATATTCTTGCCCGGTGTGAGATGAACTTCTACTTGGTTGTAGTTGCGGTAATTGGCTAGATTGACTTTTCTTACTTGCATTTTGTTATGAGTAAAAGTCGGGCGGCATCGCAGTCTTTTTGTATTTGAGCCTTCAGCTCCTCAATCCCATTAAACTTCATTTCGTCCCGCAAGCGGTGGCACAACTCGAAACTTACAGTCTTGTCGTAGAGATCTTTATTGAAATCGAGAATATGCGCTTCAATCGTTAGTTTGTTATCGCTAACCACAGTCGGGCGATAACCAATGTTTATCACAGCCGGTTGTTTGCTATCTTCCATCTGATAGAAGCCGGCATAAACACCTGTCGGCGGGATGACTTGTATCGCCGACACGGAAAGATTGGCAGTGGGAAATCCTAAGAGTCTGCCTCTTTGATCTCCTCTTATTACCTTGGCCATAATTGCATGCGGGCGTCCAAGCAATTTTTCTGCCAGTTGCATGTGACCCTCGCTCACAGCCTGGCGGATGGCCGAACTGGATACTTCCAAATTATCCTTCCGGATCATCTGGGCTTGATGCACAACGAAATTGTGTTCTTTGCCTAATTCCATCAATAATTCAGCAGAGCCTTCACGATTACGGCCAAAGCGATGGTTAACACCAACTGATATGGACTTTGCTCCCATGGCATCGAGAAGCACCTTTTGCACATATTCTTGCGGTGACATTTTGCATATCTCTTCGCGGAAAGTCAGGGCCAAGGCTGCTTCAATTCCGAGATCTTCAAATAATTTCAGCCTTTGATCGACAAGCGTGAGGAGTTTGGGGGCGCTTCCTGTTGTCAGTGAGCGCGGGTGATCGGTAAAGGTGACAACAGCAGGCGTGATTTTGAGCCTTTTGGCCTCTTCAAGGGCCTTATTAATGACTACTTGATGTCCCGGATGAACACCGTCAAAGAAACCTAAAGCAAGGGCTGATTGCTTTATTAGTCCGGGTTTAAAATCGTAGAAAACTTCCATGAATTGAGGCTTTTAGCGCCTGCCTGCGCTAGTTATCTATAGACAAGTTAATATTGTAGCTCAGAGAGTATATATCTTTCTGGCTATCCTTCCTGTTATCTATTTTAGGCACTCGTTTGGTGTTAAAATATCCACGTGAGCTGGATGGCATAGCCAATTATCCTAAGTCCGGCTCAAGCCAAGCGTTTTGCGCAGTGCTTTTAAGCGTGCGCGAGTTGGCAGACAAAACCCAAAATGGTGGAAGAGAAGTACATGACGGCAGCTGAAACAACTGAAAACAAGTCCAAGGGCAAGGGCAGCGACTATACAGCAGCGACAATTGACGTGCTGGAAGGACTAGAGGCGGTCAGAAAGCGCCCTGGTATGTACATCGGCTCGACAGGACCGCGCGGCTTACACCACCTTGTCTATGAGATTGTGGACAACTCAGTTGACGAGGCTCTGGCCGGTTTTTGTAAGAACATTGAAGTGACAATCAATGAAGATAACTCAGTCACGGTTATCGATGATGGCCGCGGCATTCCAGTAGACAAAGTAGCAAAGACTGGTAAGAGCGGTGTTGAGACAGTATTTACCGTATTGCACGCCGGAGGTAAATTCGGCGGCGGCGTATACAAAGTGTCCGGTGGATTGCACGGTGTGGGAGCTTCGGTTGTAAACGCCTTGTCCGTACGTCTTGTTGTTGAAGTTTCTCGCGACAACAAAGTGTACAAACAAGAATACAAACGCGGAAATGCAGTTGGCGGATTGGAAGTAATTGGTTCAACTGACAAGACAGGCACAAAAGTTACCTTCTGGCCCGATGACGAAATATTCCATGACGTCAATGAAGAAGCTGAACGTGTGCATATTGTCGTCGAGCATGACACACTGGCGACAAGGCTGAGAGAAATGTCTTTCCTGAATAAGGGATTGCGCATTACTTTGACCGATAAACGTTCTGATAAGAGCGGTACCTATTATTACGAAGGGGGCATTGCCAGCTACGTCGAGTATTTAAACGATACGCGTACAGCGCTACATAAGCCGCCAATCTATTTTGAAATTGCCAGAGACGAAGTTGTCGTAGAATGTGCCCTGCAATGGACGGATATGTATTCCGAGTCTATTTATACATTCGTCAATAACATCAATACTCACGATGGTGGCACTCACTTAACCGGTTTCCGCAACGCTTTGACGCGTGTTATCAACGACTATGCACGCAAGAGCGGTTCGATTAAGGAAAGCGATTCTAATTTTACCGGTGAAGATGTTCGTGAAGGACTGACAGCTATTGTTAGCGTCAAGGTCCCGGAACCTCAATTCGAGGGACAAACGAAAGAACGCTTAGGCAACCGAGAGGTGCAAGGCATTACTCAGTCTATAACGACAGAGAGCCTAAGTGATTGGTTGGAGCTTAATCCCAAGCAGAGCAAAGAAATTATCGGTAAAGCCATTCAGGCAAGATCTGCACGGGAAGCTGCCCACAAGGCTAAAGTTTTGGTTCGACGTCAGTCGGCGCTGGAAAATTCATCCTTGCCCGGTAAATTGGCTGATTGTTCGGACCGTGATCCGGCTAAATGTGAAATCTACCTTGTAGAAGGTGATTCCGCCGGCGGCTCGGCCAAGCAAGGTCGTAACAGACAGTTCCAGGCGATTCTTCCCTTGCGTGGAAAAATCTTGAACGTAGAACGTGTTCAGCCAACAAGAATTTACGAAAATGCTGAAGTGCAAGCGATGATCCAGGGCCTTGGTCTGTCCGTTAAGGAAGACGATGAAAATGGCGGAGGCAAGGGCTCAGGTCTCTTGCGTCCGAACGCTGAAAATCTGGACTTGGCCAAACTGCGCTATCACAAAGTAATCATCATGACCGATGCTGATGTTGATGGCAGTCACATCCGTACTTTGCTTTTAACATTCTTCTTCCGCTACGCCAAACCAATGGTCGAGCAAGGTTATGTTTATATTGCTCAGCCACCACTGTACAAGGT
Source organism: Chloroflexota bacterium (assembly GCA_005240105.1). Classification (GTDB taxonomy): domain Bacteria; phylum Cyanobacteriota; class Vampirovibrionia; order Obscuribacterales; family Obscuribacteraceae; genus SBAT01. The sequence continues at coordinate 3,072 of SBAT01000451.1, read as the reverse complement.
TGAGAAAGGCAAGCGCATCGAATACTGTTACAACGAGCATAAGCTGGAAGCAGTCATGGCTGAACTTGGCGATAAGGCAGTTATCCAACGCTTTAAAGGACTGGGCGAAATGATGCCGGAGCAGCTCTGGGAGACAACCATGAACCCGGAGACTCGCACCTTGAAGAAGGTAACTATTGAGGATGCTTCCGAAGCCGACCACGTATTCGACTTGCTGATGGGTGAAGCGGTCGGTCCAAGACGTGAATTCATTGAACGCAATGCTCACTTAGTTGGTAACCTGGACGTCTAAACAACGTGATTAATGTAGCTAATACAATTACGGTAGGTCGGGTATTTCTCGCTCTGGCTACGCTTTATTTGCTTTGGCTGCCTGGTGATACCATGCGTTGGGTTGCCTTTGGTCTCACTGTATTGGTCATGTGGGGCGATGGACTTGATGGTTATTTTGCTCGTAAGCTCAATCAAACATCCAAGTTTGGGGCCATGTTGGATATTGTCGGAGACCGGGCAGTGGAAATGGCTTATTGGATAGCCTTTGCTTCTTTGTCCTGGATTCCTGCCTGGGTGCCCTTGCTTTACTTAATTCGAGGCACCTTTGTTGATGCCATAAGACAAGTAGCCAGCGAAAAGGGTTATACAGCTTTTGGTGAAAAGACAATGATGGCCTCTCCTGTAGGTAAGTTTTTGGTTGCTTCCAATTTCAGTCGCTTCAGTTATGCCGTAGCAAAAGCTGTTGCCTTTTGTTTGGTTATTGCGGCGCATACGACAAGTTTGGAGACTACCACTGTTCCGCAAGTAGCGATGTTTTTCGTTTACTTCTCTTGTGTCTTTTGTGTGATTCGCGGATTGCCGGTCTTAATTGAAGGCAAGTCTCTTTTAAAAGCTTAGGTGACCTGGTCGTTACATTATGTTGGAGTATGAAATGAAAAAATTTAGTCAATTACTGGCGGTGTCATTATTGGTTTCAGGACTTTTTGCCTCACAAGGACAGGCAAAAGAACAAATTGCCACATCTACAGGTTGGACAATAGACCCGGCACACTCATCGGCCCGGTTTACTGTCAAGCACATGATGATATCGAACGTTAATGGATCATTTGGTAAAGTCACAGGCAATGTGCAATACGATGGACAAAACCTGCCCAAGTCCAATGTGGATGCAGTAATTGATGTTAGCAGCATAAATACCAATGAACCAAAAAGAGACGAGCACCTGAAGAGCAAAGACTTTTTTGATGCTGAGAAGTTTCCGACAATTACATTTAAGTCGAAGAAAATTACAACTACCGATGATGGTTTTAAGATTCTCGGTACCTTGACCATGCATGGCGTCTCTAAGGACATCACCCTTGATGCCGAACCAATGGGACCTGTCGTCAATGCCCACGGCAAGACACGGACAGGAACATCTGCTTCTGCGAAAGTAAACCGTAAGGATTTTGGCATTGCCTTTAACCAAGCTCTAGACAATGGTGGTGCCGTGGTTAGCGATGACGTCAAAATTACACTTGATGTGGAACTAGTCCAGGCAGCGCCTAAACCACAAGGATAACTGTCCAGTAACCTGGACCTGTCATTCTGAGCTCCGCGAAGAATCTCGCGCCTTAAGTTACGAGACTCTTCGCCGGCTCAGTCTGACAATTCCGGGTTCTCCGGATGTTTACCATTTCCTTCAGAAAACGCATGAAATGGGAACTTTGCTTCGGCTTTTGTGCCCATACATAAAGTTGCGCCAGTTTACCTGAGTATTATCGGCAACTAGATGGAGAGGGACAAGCAGGCTAAGGAAAATTGTTTAAGCAGCATACGTGTTTTTTCCCTTTTCTTTTGTTTGCAGGCGCTCTATACTCCTCTCAGACTACCGGAAAAAGGGACGAGATTGTGATTAAGGTAATTAACCTAGCAATAGCTGCAAGCCTCACGCTTGGCGTAACTGCAGCCTCAGCTGAGACAGTTGTCAAATCAACAATCGTTGATCCGGCTCTGAGCCGCGCTTTAGACACCCTCAGAGAGACCTACAACAACAGGACCTACAGTAAGAAGTCCTCACGTGGTCAAGTAGTAGCCGGTAAGCCCAAGGCGCATAAGCGCTCGCAAAGAAATCTCGATAAGGTATTGATATTGGGCGGCGTTGAAGCCTTCCCGATGTAATTACCCATATAAGTTGTATTCGAGAGTGGCGGACATTAAAGCGGATTCAGGTTTGAGTTATGAGCACGGGGCTTCCGACGAGCCCTTACTCGGGCACACCTTAGGCGCCTGGCTGGATAAGGTTGTCCAGGAAAACCCTACCGGTGAGGCTCTGGTTAGCCCCAAGCAGGGCTTGCGTTTTACTTATAAGCAATTGCAGCATGACGTCGATCTCTTCGCCCGTGGACTGATAAAGCTGGGCATCTCTAAGGGAGACAGGGTAGGCATTTGGTCGACCAACTGTGCCGAATGGGTGATTTGTCAGTTTGCCGTGGCTAAAACAGGGGCGATTCTGGTCAATGTAAACCCCGGCTATCGGCAGGAAGAACTGAAATTTGTCTTGAAGCAATCGCAGATGAAACTGCTTATCTGTAGGCCGGGCTTTAAGGACGGTGAGTACCTGGAAATGGTGGCTGCCCTGAAGCCGTCGCTCTTAGCTGCCGGTGTCGATAGCGCCTCGCCGGACGATATCCTCAGCTTGGAGCAAGTAGTGGTTATTGGCGCATCAGGCAAAGCCAAAGGACCTGCGCTTAGCTACGAAGAGGTCTTAAAGATAGGCCAGGACTTGCCGGCAGAGGAATTAACAAAACGCAGTCAATCTCTGCAATTTGATGATGCCGTAAATATTCAATACACCTCAGGCACCACGGGCTTCCCTAAGGGCGTCACTTTATCGCATCACAACCTGATCAATAATGCCTGGTTTGCAGGAGCCGCTCTGGAGCTAACAAACAAAACACGCTATTGCGTAGCCATGCCTTTCTACCATTGTGGTGGCATGGTGACAGGAACTATCATGACTATCGTCCGCGGTGGTTGTGTGGTTGTACCGAACCCGCACTTTGATGCGGAAGCCACACTTACAGCTGTTGCTGCCGA
>SBAT01000418.1 GCA_005240105.1 Chloroflexota bacterium | reverse complement strand
ATAGCTAACGTGGCATTTTTAATGGCCTTATTTCTAGTCGGCTCAACCCGCATTTCCATCATCACCATGTTGCAGCCGCCAGTTGTAATTGTTGCTGCTTCGATGATTTTGAAAGAGTCTTTATCAGTGATGCAAATCGCCGGCATTGCCATGGTCATGTTGGGTATTTACCTGGCCAGTGTCCATCGCCTAAAAAAGGCAGCCCTTTCGTTACCAGAGGGTAATGAAAAGGCTTTGCCCGAATCTGTATTGTCTGGTCGTAGCGACTAAGCTATGTCCTTAGATTGCTTCACGTCCCTAACGCGGTGACCAGGGTGGCGCCGGTCAACCCAAGGTGGAAATCAGTAGACCAACACTGTTTGATTTTACGAAGATGCATTATATGTAAGCCTAATGCATCAGCTAGAGTTAGATCCTGGTCTGAAAATTTGCGAATAAGTTTCGCTGCTCCAACTTGCTCGGATTTGCCAATGTCTAGAATATCTAATGGCGCCATGTCTTCTACCATTGCTAGAAATTGCATGGCCCTGGTTCTATCGTATCGACGCAAAAACCAAGCGTGTCCCTCGGCAATAACCAACGGTGTTGTGATCAGGACCGGGGGCTCCGCAAATAATCGGCGGAACAACGTATGATAGGTATCGGACCGATCAAGAAAGGCTATAAAGGCCGAAGTATCGACGTAAGCCTCAATCTTTTTGGCCATAAATCATTTCATCGATGCGCATACTGGAATTTGCGTCACCAGACTCAACCATGCCCGCGTATCGCATCCAAGGTTTAGCTTCGTCTGCCGGAAGCATCGTCCGTAATGATCGCCGCAATAATTCAGCCAAAGAAATACCCAGGCGCCGGGCTTCAATTTTAGCGGCGCCATATTCTTGCTTGGTTAAACTTATCTGTGTACGGATCATGATAACAGTATAACAGATATTGTTATCATGGAGAAGCAGAATCAAGCATACCCTTTCTGTCCCTTTGTGCGTGGGACTTTTCCCATGGTTTACGGCTCGGAGCGTTCTTTGGGTAACTGATCTTTGAAAGAAAGGTTCAACAATTTGTCATAGATTGAACCTTTTGAAATACGTTCGCCGACAAGAAAAGCGACAATGCAAGAGATCATCAGCGGTGATACTAAGTTCAAATCATTACTCATCTCAAAGACAATAACAATTGCAGTTATTGGTACGCGCACAACAGCAGAAAAGAAAGCACCCATTCCAGCCAGGGCATAAGTACTGGCAAATCCAGAGCCTAGAGTTGCTTGTTCGATAAGACCAACCAAGTATCCTAGAGCTGCACCCAATACAAGACTGGGAGCAAAGAGTCCGCCAGGAGCACCTGAGCCGTAAGCAATTACTGTTAAAAAGAACTGTGCACAAAAGGCAATAGCAGCCAATTCCCAACTGGCATGACCGGAAATGATCATTTCTCTAAGTCCTGCATTGTCGCGAAAAAAAGTTGGTAATGCGTACACCAGCAAGCCAGTTATAAGTCCTGCTAAGCCAACGCGATAGGTAAGTCCAAGAGGTATTTTGGCATTCCAGTCTAGACATTTTAAAACAGCACTGTTGAAGAAGCTGCCTAGAACCCCAGCCAATATGCCCAACAAAATATAGAATGGAATTTCCCATCCGGAGAAAGATGTTTTAAGTGTTTCTTCTAGGAGATTCAAGTTAAGTGTTTGGGCGTTGGCAGAGCGAGAAACAATCGCACCAATAAAACAAGCAATTGTGGCAGTGCCCAAGGTCACGGAAGAAATGTCTTTCAATAATTCTTCGATGATGAATAATACGCCAGCTAAAGGCGCGCCAAAGGCAGCTGCTAAGCCGGCTCCAGCGCCCGCCGCAATTAAATGCTTCTTGTGTTCTGGAGCCGCAGGTAGAACCTTATTTAGCTCAACAGCAAGTGATGCGCCCACTTGAACTGTTGGGCCTTCTCTGCCCAGTGCTAGTCCGGAACCAATGGCAATGATTCCACTAACAAGCTTTGTAATTGCCACGCGCCAACCAAGCGGGACCTGAATTCCTTTTATCAATGCTTCTACTTGTGGAATTCCACTGCCCGATGCCTCAGGCGCAAAACGTTCAACTAAAAATCCGGCAATTAGACCGCCGACTAAACCAAAGCCAGGCAAAACTATGTAAGCAGGTAAGGCATACGAATCATTGACGCGCAGCGTTCCCAACCAGTCAATGCCAAACTTGACGACACCGGCAGCTAGCCCTGCAGATAGACCAATGACGCAAGCTTGAAAGATGGCCAGGTGTTCTTTCTCTTTAAGAAAAGAAAGAATCGATTTAGTGAAATCTGGCACTGTTGGTTTCACGAGCCCTCTTGGCTGTCTTGCTTTCCGGTAAATTGCCAGTAGGCGAAATTGCCCATCAGAATGATTATGCCGGCAGCGATAAAGGAGAGCACTCGGTAAACAAATTCTGCCTTGGCCATATCAAAGAAAAGCAGCTTGAATAAAAGCACTCCAAATACAGCCAGTGCTGATAGACGTAATGGTTTGTCGTTGAGCTTGAAGCCAATTGTTAGTAAGGACAACCCTTCAAGAGCCCAAGTTAAGGAAACGAATGGCTTGTCGATATGGATAGCCAATAAGACTGTGGACAAAAGGACGGCAGCAACCGTGTAGAAGCTATGCAGTCGAGATGCTTGACGCACTGTTCGATAAATATAACCGGCGACAAAGAATGCACAGACAGTTAAGAGAGAAACCCACCACCTGTTGCGGTCGCAGGTGCCAATCTCGGCAAAAAATGCCCACACGTAAAGTAAGGCGGCAATAATGCGCAGGAATTTGCTTTGCAGCCAGCAACCAAGAATGAGCGCGGCTAAACCCTGATAGGCCCAGGCAATTGCTAGTAGCGTTTTGCTGTTTGCATCAAAAGGCAGTCCCCAGGCAATCATGGAAGCCAAAGCAAAATACACGTAGTGAGTGTACTTGTGTTCAAGGCGCCCTTGGTAAACATAGAAGGCCGGCATCTTGTAATAGCAGCCAGCGACAGTCAAGCAAAACACAATGAAATAACCGACTAGTTGTGTCCAAGGTATGTCCCAGGGACCAATGTTCATTATCTGTTGGCTGTCTAAGTCTGCTGATATGAAATGGATTACTACTGCCAGAGACATCAGTGCGGCAAACCAACGGAAGCTTCTAAAGTTTTGCTTGAGCCCAATTGACACGAGAATGGGAACTTCCATTGCCCACAACATGCTTATCCAATCACCGTGGAGCTTTATTGAAATGGACTCGGTTGCTAGAGTGAGAGCAGACAACATCTGCACCCTACTGGTCGTGAGAAGGTTTCTGGTTCGACATAAATACGCCCAGGCGCCTGAAATTAGACCGGCAACAAATAACAAAACGTAACGCCAGTCTGCATAAGTGCTTTCCATGTTTTCCATCATCCAACCAGTGAAAGCCAAATTATTGATTAGCACTGCGCTGACCAAATGTTTGCGACTGGTTGTTTTTTCTTCGGAAAGAGTAAGGGACAGGGCGTTGAAGGTTAGCCAATAAATTGCTAGCACTGCGCTGCGTGCCCAAAATGCCTCGTTAGCAGACAAGGTAGCCTGGAAGCTGTCTGCCAGGCGGAAGATATAAATGCCATAGGCACAAGCCACGCCGTAGAAGTAGAGTCGACTCCAGCCGGTTTTGACCACCAGCCAGGACATTGCTCCTAATAAGAAGGTTAGGCTAAGAGCAGTGAATGCATCTGCCGTACTGGTTGCTACGGTAATGAAACCTAGAATTACGGCTAACAAACCAAGATTTTCGGATTGACGCTTTAGCGAATGACCAACAATGGCCGCCGATACTGCAGCCAGCAAGGTCAGATCAACAATCGGGTTGTGGATGATGCGTACAGAGTCGAAATAGTACATGGCGTATGTCGTGAAATACGTAAGAGCCCAGCCGCCTCCCATTAGGTTGCTGCCGACCCACTTATTGCCTTTCTCGGACAACCAATTACCAGAAGCCAACATGAGCGCGCCGACAATGTAGCCGGTGGCAATCTTGGCAAAAGCACCGAAGTATTGAAATGAATAGAGGATGAGGAAGACTGTTCCTAGGACAAGCAAGCCAATGCCTAACCGGTTGAGCCAGTACAATCCGATCTTGGCTTCCAGGCTTTGTTTCTTTGCAAGGGTTTGAGGTTGTACCTGGCTAACAACTATAGACTCTTCAGCAGGCTTAGCTGGTTCGGGCGGTATATCTGGTGTTAACGATTGTTGCCCGATTCTTTTTTCCAGGTCGGCTAATCGCGATGCTACTTCTTCAAGAGTAGTGCGTAGCAGCTTAACCTCGTCTGAAAGATTGTCGTCCATGCGAATTAAATCTTGCCTGTGAGGGGGGTACTCACCCATTTTAGGTCAGAATCGCTATTGGATCTAAATCAATTTTGTCGTATGCTGAAGCAGGCTGTTCGGAGTAAGGAGAACACTCTGGCATGTGCGGTGTAATTGGTGTCGCTGGAAACGCCGATGCCGCTAGAGAAGTCTTTATCGGTCTGATGAACCTGCAGCATCGCGGGCAGGATGGAGCCGGAATATTAACCGTCGGCGGACCAGGCGATTCTATTTTCAACTTGCAACACGGCAGCGGGCTTGTCGAAAACGTCTTTTCCGAAAGAGCCTTTAAGAGCTTGCGGGGGCACACAGCTATTGGGCATACCCGCTATGCCACAATAGGTCGCAAAGACCCCAATCTTTTGCAGCCATTTCTCGACTATGAGGCAGGTATTGGCATTGGGCACAACGGCAATATCGTTAATTGCTACGCTTTGGCAGACGAGCTTCTGAGCAAGGAAGGAGTATCGCCAATGCGAACTAATTCCGACTCGGAAGTAATTCTGCATTTGTTGGCAAAATACTTGAAGCCAGGACAGTATTCCGCCGAGAATCTTTTTGCCAGCATCAAAACAGCTATGAGTAAGCTGGTAGGCAGTTATGCGGTGGTTGGACTGGATCGTGATGGCAATTTGTTTGGTTTCCGCGATCCGCATGGCATTCGACCATTGGAGTTGGGCAAGCGCGTTAACGGCGATGGCCAAGTAACCTATGCTTTAGCTAGCGAAACCATTGCCTTGAGCTATCTAGGCTATTCCGAAATCTCTGAAGTGAAGCCTGGCGAGGCTGTTTGGATAAGTAGTAATGGCGAACTGAAAAGAGAAGTATTGGAATCGGCATCATATTCGCCGTGTATGTTTGAGTGGGTATATTTCTCGCGCGTTGAGTCTGAGACCGGTGACCTGAGTATTTACCAGGCACGGTTCAAGCTGGGAGTATTGCTTGCCGATCAATTGAAGGAACGGGGCATTAAGGCGGATGTAGTTGTGCCGGTGCCGGAGACAAGTCGGGCAGCAGCCATTGCTATTGCCGAATCAATGGATTTGCCCTTCCGTGAACTGTTGATCAAAAATCGTTATGTCAACAGAACATTTATTCTAGAAGATCAAGAATCGCGGCAAGAAGCAATTAAACGCAAGCTATTCCCTATTGCTCAAGAAGTAGTAGGTAAAAGGTGTCTGGTTGTTGATGACAGCATTGTACGAGGGAACACAGCCAAGCAAATTATTGAACTCTTGCGTCAAGCTGGAGCAAAGGAAGTAATCTTGGTGTCCACTTGTCCACCAATTGCTCATCCTTGTTATTACGGAATTGACTTCCCCAGCCGTGCTGAATTGGTTGCTTGTGGACATAGCGACAAGGACGTGGCTGCCGAGCTTGGCGCTGATAGGGTTGTTTATCAATCAATGGAAGGGCTGAAGAATGCCCTTAACCAAAGATCTCTTTGCACAGGCTGTTTAACCGGGCAATATCCGACCGATATCTCGTCCGGACAAGAGTTTGAAACCAGGCGTCTCAATGATCGTAAAAAAATAAGACCGCAAGAAACTACCATTCAGGGAGCAAATCAATAATGCGCATAAACGTGTTGTTTGGCAGCGAATCGGATAAAGGGATCTTCGAGCCGCTGTGTGATCGGCTGCGGGCAATTAATTCCGTGGAAGTCTTCTTTGAAGTTTGTTCAGCACACCGCGATCCAGAACGCTTGAGAAAGATAATCAGCGAGAAGCCTTGTGACCTTTACATAACTGGTGCAGGACTGGCTGCGCATCTGCCTGGCGTTGTCGCTTCCCAGACTATTACCCCTGTGATCGGCATTCCGTGTAATGACATTGTGCTTGGCCTTGATGCTCTGCTGTCGATAATCCAAATGCCCAAAGGTGTTCCGGCATTGGCCTCCGGGGTAAGCGCTGTTGATCATGTCGTTAGGTTTGTTACCTGGTATGCGGGTAATTTGGGCAAAGCCCCTGTATTGCGGATAAGTTCTCCAAGTTGGGCCAACAAACAAGTTGAGCAAGTGAAGGCACCTTTAGAGAATATAGGCTGGCAATTTATTGATTGCCTGGCCGAGAGCAGCTCCACGCCTAATGTGCTGGATGTGGTGCTTGCTGATCTCTCAACTGCATGCAAACCAGTAAATAAGAAAATCGAGCAAACTTTTCTTGGAGTGCCCATTATTGAGAAGACGCCTTTTGAAGGCGATCCGAGAAGCATTTCCAATTTGACCGCTGAAGGTGGTCTGTGGGTAGGCATCAACAACATAACCAATCTACAAATTGCTTTGTTAGAACTCTGGCAAATTTCCAGTAAAGAGAAGGGACTTCTTCAAGAACTCAAGGGAGGCGTGAAACAAAGTGTCCGTTAAATTGCAAGATAAAAATTTGATATACGAAGGTTCGGTAAAGCGCGTTTTTAAAAACGTTGACGGCAACCTGTTGTTTCAATATACAGATGATTATTCTGTTTTTGACTGGGGGAAAATGCCCGACACAATTGCCAACAAGGGACGCTCCCTGGCAATTATGGGTGCTCATTTCTTTAACCACTTGGCTGAGGCAAAAAACTGGTCTTCGATGCCAAACAGTGTGCATTTGAAAAGATTCAATCAATCATGGCTGAAGGAAAGATTTGCTCATCGAGTGTATTCGTCTCTGTTAAGCAAGCATGGTGTTAGAAGCCATTACATTGGTTTAGTGGACGAGCAAAATAAACAAATATCGTTTAAGGCAGCAGCAAACCAACTGCCTTATTTGACAGTTGTGGAAGCGTCAGTAATTAGACCAAAGCCGGTTGTGCTGGCTAACCAGAATGTCTATTACTATGAGCCGCTGAGCGAGTCTGAACCTACAAAACCACGCCTTGTGCCCCTGGAAGTTATCTTCCGTTTCGGCATGCCCGCTGGCAGTTCATTAAAGGGGAGATTGGAAAAGGACCCGTCTTACGCGAAAGTTCTTGGTCTGGATAATATTCCGGAGGAAAATAGCTGGTTTGACAGACCGGTAATTGAGTTCTTCACCAAGCTCGAAGATAAAGACAGGTTGCTTTCTGCTCAAGAAGCCTTGGTTATTTCAGGGCTGACACCGGAGCGATTTGAAGATCTGGTGGAAACGGCTCGTGATTTAGCCCTGGGATTATTTGTTCTCTTTGCCGAAAGAGGCATAGAACTGTGGGACGGCAAATTTGAATTTGCTGTCGACAAGAACGGTTTGTTACTCGTTGACAGCATTGGTCCGGACGAATTGCGCCTCATTTATAAGGGTGTTCATCTATCCAAGGAAATGATTCGTCAAGTCTATCGCGGCTCGAGCTGGGAAAAAGCAATTAAGGATGCACAGAATATTGCTAAACAGCAAGGGCGCACCGACTGGAAGGAAATTTGCCGTAAAGATCTCAAAGAAGAACCAAAACCATTGCCTGGTCCTTCCAAGGCGATGATCGATCAACTTTATGGAGTGATCGTCAATCAGTTGGTTGGCGAAGAAATATTTGCCAACCAACCAACCCTGGATGAATTTGTCGCTATGGTGAAATCATGACTTTGCCAGGTAAGCCTGTAAATATATTAGTACTGGGCAGTGGTGGTAGAGAAAACGTCCTTTGCTGGAAGCTTGCTCAAAGCCCATTGTGCAAAGCTATTTACTGTGCGCCTGGAAATGGTGGTACGGCAAAACTCGATAAAGTACAGAACTTGGAAATAGACATTCTTGATTTCAACACGATTAAGAAGTTCTGTCATGATCAGCCAATTGATCTGGTTGTGGTTGGACCAGAGTTGCCTCTCTCTCAAGGAATTGTTGATGTACTTGAGGCAGACGGCATTCGTGTATTTGGTCCGTCACGCCAGGGTGCCTGTCTTGAGTGGAGCAAAGCATTCGCCAAGGAATTCATGGAAAATGTTGGAATTCCAACTGCCAAGTTTGTCGTCTCAGAGTCTTTTGAGAAGACTGAAGAGACAATAAAAAACAATTGGGCTCGAGTGCTCAAGGTTGATGGACTAGCGGCAGGTAAAGGCGTCTTTGTCTGTGTGGATGAAAAGGAATCATTGGAGGCCGCTGAAAAGATATTCAAACAAAAGGCCTTTGGTGAAGCCGGCAATAAGGTGGTAATCGAAGAAAAGTTATTCGGCGATGAGCTTTCTTTGTTGGCCCTTTGTGACGGGGTTGATCTTGTTCCACTTCTAGCCAGCCAGGATCACAAAAGACGCTTTGAAAATGATCGCGGACCAAATACAGGTGGCATGGGTGCTTACGCGCCGGTGGAATTGTACAAGCGTCACGAGAAAGCTATTGAAGAGCAAGTGCTTAATCCTATTAGGAATGCCCTGAAGGCCGGCAAACTAACTTTTAAGGGCGTTCTTTTCATTGGTCTTATGGTTAGCGATAAGCCCTATGTTTTGGAATTCAACACCAGGTTTGGTGATCCGGAAACTCAAACGATATTGCCCTTGCTGAAATCGGACCTGTTAGAGGCACTATGGGCGTGCACTGACAAAACCTTGAGCAAAGTCAAATTGGAATGGTCAAACAATTCCAGTTGTTGTGTTTGTCTGGTGGCAGAAAACTATCCTGAGGGAAATTCCAAAGGACAGAAAATAGAATTGCCGGAAGAATTTGAAGATACATTCGTATTCCATGCCGGTACAAAAGTTGCTGATGGCAAGCTAGTTACCAATGGCGGACGGATATTGAATGTTGTAGGGGTTGCTCCGACCATGAGTCAGGCAATTGCAGCGGCCTACAACACAATTCCCTCAGTAAAGTTTTCTGGTCTAGCTTATCGGCGAGATATTGCCAGGAGGGCTTTGGCTTGTCCATCCGTTTAGCAATACTGGTATCGGGTCGCGGCTCTAACATGGAGTCCATTTTGCGCGCGATAAAAGAAGGCCAATTGGATGCTAAAGTTGAAATAGTTTTGTCCAACAATCCTGAAGCCTTGGCGTTGCCCACCGCGCGTAAATATGGGGTCCATGCCATAGCTGTGGACAACCAGGGACTGTCTCGCGCTGAGCATGAGGCGAGAGTCCTCAAGGAATTAAGCGAGTACGAAATTGATTTTGTTGTTCTGGCAGGATATATGCGTATTCTGACTAGCAACTTCTTGCAGAAATTTAAGCATAAGGATGGCTATTTTAGAGTCATTAACATTCACCCTTCATTGCTGCCTGCTTTTCCTGGAGCCAATGCTTACGAAGATGCTTTTAAGTATGGGTCGCTTGTATCCGGAATAACTGTCCATCTTGCTGATGAAAAGGTTGATCACGGTCCAATCCTGGCGCAGGAAAGTTTTCCGCGACTGGAAGGCGATACGTTGGAAACATTTAGACAGCGCGGTCTAGCTGTGGAACACAAGCTTTATCCAAAAGTCTTGCAGTCCATTGCCAAGCACGGGATTCGTCTGTTGCCTCAAGAGGAGATGATACGACAATGATGGAAGCATCTTTGCAGGAAAAACTCAACGGCAGGCAGTCAGGCGAGGAATCCGTAATTTGCGTGGCTGTTGTGCCAAAAGATGGCTTATCCGGCGGCAAGGTGTGTCAGTTCCCGCTGTATTGGGTGGCCGGTTTTAATCCTGGCGATGCAAAATTGCTGGACAGTCTAAAGGAAGTGTTGGCTGACGAGTTAATCGAGGAAATTTGGACAGCAAATCCCAATCAGTGCAGTAAATGGTTAGATACTTGGAAGGCTGATTTTGCCTATCTAGCCGAGCGACAGTTTTTGCCTGGCGTAACAGACAATTTGGGCAAGACGGTAGAAGAAGCGTTGAAACTGGCTGGTGTAACCGGGATTCAAGTTGCCTCTGGGCAAGGTTTCTTATTTGCGGCAGGTGACTTTGCTGCCATTGCTGAAGTTGAAAAACATTGCCGATATAAATATTTCCACCCGCTAACAGATAGATTTGTTGTTCATGATTTAAATCGAGCCGGACAAGACGGTTTCCTAGGCTTTCCGAAAGTCAGCTTGCCGGAGCCGAAAAAGGCCCAAGTGATCTCTCTCGATGTTAGAGATGCTGAATTGATGCGAATTAGCAAAGAAGGCGTGTTAGCTCTCAACCTTGATGAGATGAGGACGATAGCTGCCTATTTTCAAAACAGCAATGTGAAAAAGGATAGGAAGTCCCTGGGTATGCCGGAATGGCCGACGGATGTTGAACTGGAGATTATTGCCCAGACCTGGTCGGAACACTGTAAGCACAAAATCTTTGGTGCCAATATCAGCTATAAGAGATCGGCGGACAAGGAGTCGGAGAAGATCAAGAGCTTATACAAGACCTACATTCAAGCGGCAACAAAAAAATTGGCCGAAGACCACCAGTCAATTGGTGAGCGCTTATTGTCCGTATTTGAGGACAATGCCGGCGTTGTGCGTTTTAATAAAGATACAGCCGTATGCTTTAAGGTGGAGACGCACAATTCACCTTCTGCCCTTGAACCATATGGTGGAGCGCTGACAGGAATTCTTGGCGTCAACAGGGATATTCTTGGTACGGGACTTGGAGCAAAGCCAATTGCCAATACCGATGTTTTTTGCTTTGCTCATCCGTCAAAAGAGTTGGCTACAAGACCAACAATGCTGCCGCCGGAGACAATTATTAAAGGCGTGCGCAAGGGTGTCGAGGATGGTGGCAATAAGAGCGGCATTCCGACTGTAAACGGAGCTGTTCATTTTCATCCGGGTTATAGGGCCAAGCCGCTGGTATTCTGCGGTACGGTTGGCATCATGCCGCTCAACGTTGGGGGAATGATTGCCTACGAGAAACATACAAAAGTTGGCGATACGATTGTCATGGCCGGTGGAAGAGTCGGTAAGGATGGTATACACGGAGCCACATTCTCCTCTGAGGCTTTGCATGAAGGATCGCCTGTGTCGGCTGTGCAGATTGGTGATCCATTCACACAAAAGCGCTTGCTGGATTTTGTCATCGAGGCCCGCGATGCCGGATTGATAACAGGCATTACGGACAATGGCGCCGGTGGTTTGTCGTCATCGGTGGGCGAAATGGCCCGTCTTACTGGTGGGGCAGCCATTGATTTGGACAATGTGCCCTTAAAATATCCCGGTTTAGCCGACTGGGAAATAGTTGTTTCTGAATCGCAGGAGAGGATGACTATTTCAACGCGTGATTTTGAGTCTCTCTCGGCATTGGCTAATAAACACCATGTGGAAGTGACAAATATCGGAACGTTTGACAAAAAAGGCTATTTTGTCGTCCGGCGCAATGGCAAACCGGTCGCTTGCCTTGATTTAGATTTTCTCCATGACGGTTGTCCAAAACTAGAGCTGGAAGCCGAGCCGTATACCTTCAAAACAACTGAGCGTGTTGGCGATGTCCCATCTGATTTAGCTGCTGTTCTGCAAGGATTATTGGCACATCCAAACGTGAGCAGCAGGGAAGAAATAATTCGCCAGTACGATCATGAAGTCCAAGGTGGTAGCGTAGTTAAACCATTGATGGGACCTCATCAGCAAGCTCCTTGCGATGCAGCTGTAATTAAACCTGTTTATGGCGAGAAGACAGGACTGGTTGTCTCCAATGGTCTGTGCCCACAGTTGAGCGAAGTAGATGCGCATTTAATGGCTGTTGTTGCTGTCGATGAGGCCGTTCGCAATGCCGTATCTGTAGGAGCAGATCCAGAGCAAATTTATATTCTGGATAATTTTTGTTGGCCGGACCCTGTTGCCTCCGAGAAGAACAAAGACGGCAAAATTAAGTTGGGACAACTAGTCGACACATGTGTAGGACTCTACGAATCGGCAATTGCTTATCGTGCTCCGCTTATCTCTGGCAAAGACAGCATGAAAAATGATTTCGACGACGGTTCTATTCGGTTGTCTATCCCGCCCACTTTGCTGGTCTCGGCAATTGGTGTTGTGCCTGATGCGGAGAAGGCAGTGACCATGCATTTTAAACAAGCAGGCGATACCATTTATCTGCTTGGTTGCGGCGGTTTAGGCATAGCCGGCAGTCTTTATGCCCAAGGACAAGGCTTTAGTTCTCAGATTAAAGCCGAATTCTCTCCTGACACTGCTGCTGGAATGTATCGCTTGTTGCATAAAACAATTCTGCAGTCCATGATTAATAGTTGCCACGATCTGTCCGAAGGTGGGCTGGCTGTAGCTCTAGCTGAATGTGTAATTGGCAGCAATTACGGAGCGACAGTGTCCGGATATGCTATTCAGGAAGGTGGCGCAGCCGGCTCAGGCAGCGGAGATAAATTGAGCCGTATCGATTGGGCTTTGTTTGCAGAAGGTCCAGGCAGGCTGATTGTTTCAATTCCGAAGGAAAACGAGTCTGATTGGGAAAAGCAATGGCAGGATGCAACAGATGTTTTTTGTATCAAATTGGGAGAAGTGACAAGTACAAGAGAGCTGAGAGTTTTTGACTCGAAAATGAATAACGTGATTAGAGTTGACGTGGATAAACTTGCCAATGCCTGGAAAACAGCGTTGCCGATCGAGTAGGGGGTGATAACAAGTGACTGCTAAAGCGCTAGTGGTTTATGGAGATGGTATCAATTGTGATGCTGAAACTGAATGGGCTTTGTCCATTGCTGGTTTTACTCCGCAAAGAATTCATACAACAGATTTGTTAAAGACCCCGAAGAAGTTAAGCGAGTGCCAGCTTCTTGTTTTACCCGGTGGATTTTCCTTTGGTGACGAAATTGCCAGCGGCAAAGTCTTGAGTATTGAGTTGAAGCAGAAGATAAACACCGCGTTGCATGAGTTTATAGAAAAGAAGGGCCTTGTTATCGGGATCTGCAACGGATTCCAAATTCTAGTTCAACTAGGCATTTTGCCGGTTTCAAAAAACGGGGCGCCAAAGGTTGTTAGCCTGGCTCGCAATTCTGGTGGCAAATTCATCAATCGATGGGTTAGTCTATCGGTGGTTAACGAGCACAGAAGCCCTTTCTTTGCTGGTCTAAAAGATATAGATTTGCCAATCAGACACGGCGAAGGGCGACTGACACTTGGCGTTAACCCGGGCAAGGAAGTGTCTGACCTGGTCAGTAAACATACGGTATTGCGTTATCGTGACGACATAAACGGCAGTTTTGAAAAAGCGGCGGCATTGACTAACGAACAAGGTAATGTGCTTGGGCTGATGCCGCACCCGGAAGCGTTTGTTCGTGCATCGCAGCATCCCAGTTGGACAGATTCAAAAGAACAAACGGACAAACCGCACGGTTTGGTTATCTTACAAAATGCCCGCAAGGCACTTGGTTAATCAGGAAGGACACAATGGCGTCAGAGACATACGCAAAAGCTGGAGTAGACGTAAAACGAGCCGAAGAGTTCGTCAAACGACTAAAGAACCAGTCACAAAGACAAGGGCACGAGACTCTTTGGGAGGCAGCCGGTGGTTATGCGGCAGTTTATCCGGTGTCGGCTAGTCGGGCAGTGGCTGTTACCACTGACGGGGTTGGCACGAAGCTCCTTGTCGCCAATGAGTTGAAGAAGTTTGACACCATTGGCATTGACCTTGTGGCCATGTGCGCTAACGACCTTATTTGTGTGGGCGCACAACCGACAATATTTTTGGACTATTTTGCTATCGGTAAATTAGAAGACAATGTTGCCGATGAAGTCATTGCCGGTATTGTCAAAGGCTGTGACCAAGCCGGAATGCTTTTGGCTGGTGGCGAGACGGCGGAAATGCCGGGGCTTTATGCACCGGGACATTTTGATTTAGCTGGGTTTGCTCTAGGACTTGTTTCCAAAAGCAAGCTCATTGTCGGCACAGACATCAAGCCAGGTCAAAAACTAATTGGTGTTGCTTCCAGTGGAATTCACTCCAACGGCTTGTCTTTGGCTCGCAAAGTCTTAGCAGAGGATAAAACCAGCTGGCATGATCTTTTGGTGCCCACTCT
>SBAT01000122.1 GCA_005240105.1 Chloroflexota bacterium | reverse complement strand
ATCCAGGGTGCCTGTGTTGCAGAAACTGGTTACGACAACTAGAGCACAGAAAAAATACGCTCAAGCTAATAACTATCAAAAGGCAATTGTGGATTTCCAAAAGGGCACTCCAAGTCCCGAGCCAAAAAAAGTGAGCCCTGCGCCCACGGAGAGCACGCAAGCTCCCTCTGACCCATTGCCTCCCCAAGTAACGCTTCCCCCACCTGATCCGGGAGTAGATAAGGCGCCGACGGAAAAATAGAGATGATGAGCCAAGATCTTGATTCTCAACAATTGCCGGAACTTCCCGAACAGTATCAAATGATCGGTAAAGTCAGTGAAGGCGGAATGGGCGCAATTTATAAGGTGAAAAACCGCTATACCGGTGGCAGCTTTGCCGTTAAGGTTCTGCATAAGGAATGTGCCAACAACGAGGAAATGCGCCAGCGTTTCATTGGGGAGGCAAAATCAGCCAGTTCGCTTAAGCATCCCAATATTTGTCAGGTGCATGACTTTGGCATTAGCAAGGGTGTGGCGTATTTGGTAATGGATTGGATTGATGGCGTCAGTCTAGAACGCAAAGTAAGGAGAGATGGTCCGCTTATTGCAACTGAGGCAACTCATGTTTTTGAGCAAATTGCTCAGGCACTTTCCGTAGCCCATGAACACATGGTTGTCCATCGTGATTTGAAACCGGAAAATATTATGCTTACCAGATCCGATAGCGATGGTTCTACAGGTGTACGTATTGTGGATTTTGGCATTGCCAAAGTGCTGAAAAATGATGGCGACGATGTGCTCAAGAATCAAGGACTAACTAAAAGTGGAGTAGTCTTGGGCACACCATTGTATATGAGTCCCGAGCAGGCCTTAGGCAAGCGTGTCGATCAACGCTCCGATATTTATTCGTTTGGTTGTTTGATGTATGCAGCACTTGCCGGTATGCCGCCTTTTGTCGGCGAGACATTTGTCGATACTGCCAATAAACACATAAGTGAACCACCGCCTCCTATTCCGCCAGATTTAGGAGTACCGGCAGACCTGAAAATGATTATGTTGCGCGCTATGGAGAAGAGACCTGAAGACAGATATCAATCGATGGCAGAGATCATAGGCGATCTAAAAAAACTGTCGAAGGGAGTGACAATCGGACGTGTTACGCTGGCGTCTGAGCGGCAGCGGACACGCAAAAAGATTATAACGGCAGTAGTTTTTCTCCTTGCCTTTATTGCAATGTATGTTGCTGGTGGATTGTTGCAAGATTTACTGAGTGACTTCAGCAAGTGAGTTGTTCAAATTCGGCTGCCTATTTGCTTGTTACTTTGTCTTTGTTCTTTTCGGCATATTCCCTGACTGCATTGGTGAGGATGGTGAAGTGCCTGCTGAAGCCTAAATTGAGCATTTCTTCGTAAGCATCGTGAAAGCTGTAATTGTCAAAAGCAATTCGAGATATGCCAATCATGCATCCTGTCCGATCGTTGCCCAGTTCGCAGTGAACAAATACGGACTCTTTGCCTGTGTGTTGTCGTGCTGTATCCACTATTTTGAGAAAATGGTTGATCTGTTCATTGGTTGGTGCTACGCGGTGAGATAAGGGTATCTGGACGAAATTCATGCCGAATTTCTTGCAGATTTCCTTTTCCTTTGCTGCGTCACGAGATCTGTCGCGTAAGTCCACTACTGTGGTCACGCCCATTTCAGAGAGAGACTTGAAGGCGTCATCAGGCGGGGCGCCGCCACGAAATAGCCAAGGATGCACTGTGTGTAAGTTCCTTATGCCGTTCACGTAGTTGTGGCGGTGACGATGTCCGCCGGAGTCATTGTCGTTGGCTATAGCCTGAGGAATAGCCAGACAAAGGCTGAAAATAAGCACTGGTAATAGTTTGAGACAGTTCATGCCAAATACCAATCGAAGTCACTTACGTTTTACCCTAATTACCAATTTACTAATTCTTGTTATTCTTAGCTAATATCCCTTGTAGGGAGAGCTTCGTGCTTTTATTATCAACAGTTGCCTCAACTGGAGTTCCCATGAAATCTTTTAAGTCAATTGTCGCAACCTTAGCCGTTATGTCACTAACGATGGCTTTGCCTGTTAATTCCGCCGAGCTGACGATTCCTACCGTTAAGGACACTCTTAACCCGGAGATGGCCAGTAAATTCACTTATGTCGAGGATGGGGACCTCAGTCATACTCTTAATTTGCCTGTTTATGAATGGCTGCCTGTGGGCAGGGAACCAAGGGTAGTTTGCCTAGGAATTCATGGCTTGACCTTGCACGGCAGGCGTTACAGGGTGCTGGCCAGAACTTTAGCCAGTGAAGGTGTGGTTTTTGTAGCACCGGATATGCGCGGGTTTGGACGCTGTAAGTTTGATACCGATAAACGTTTTAGCACTGCCTCTGATGACAAAACAAAGATTAACCACGAGAAAAGCTATCAGGATATAGTCAAGCTGGCTCAACTGTTGAAGGACAAGTATCCGGATATTCCCCTGATTGTGCTTGGCGAGAGCTTAGGCTGTACTTTCTGCGTTCGTCTAGCAGGCGATCATCCAGAACTTGTAACCGGCATGATTCTTTCGGCTCCGGCTGTTAAGGTGAATCCGGATATGTATTTATCGCCCGCTGACATTGGAGCAGGCATGAAGGCGCTTGTGGCCAAGCATCATGAATTGAACTTGCACCACTTTATCACCAGCCTGGTATCCGGCAGAAAAGAAGTGGTCAATGAAATGCTTGATGATCCGCTTATCCTGAAGCAAGTGCCGCTATTTGATCTTTTGCATTCCGATGAGTTTGTGGCGAAGACAGTGAAATACGGCAAGTTGGTGCCGCCACATATGTCGGTATTGATAATTCAAGGAAGTTCGGATAGATGTGTGGTACCAGAAATGGTCACTCACCTAACAGAAGCAATGCCATCTGATGATCAGACTGTGCGTTGGTTGGGAAGCTACGGTCATTTGCAACTAGAAACATCATTCCTGCGCGCTGCTGTTGTGGATAGCATCAGGGACTGGTTTGAAGACCATTCGCCAGCTGCACGTGACGACAAGCAAAATCTCGGTAGGAAAATTGTTGAAGCCGGCGGCACACTGGTGCAATAACCACAAAGGTCATCACAGAAAATCCGATATTTGCCTTTCAAAATCTTGATATTCGGTAAGGATTTCAGCTCTTGTGGCTAGTTCAAAATCTGCATATTCAAAGCCTGGTGAAACCGTTGCCCCTAGAAGTGCATAGTCCGCACCGTCGGCTTCTACTCTTATCTTGCTTCCCTGCCAGATATCTTTCGGCACGGTGAATTGCGGCTGTTCTCTGGCCAAAATGTTATGCCCGAGTACGATATTCTCAGCTCGCTTATCCGGAAATAGGAGGAGCATCTCTACAGGCGCACCAAAATAAAAGTGGAATGTTTCGTCGGATGCGACTTTATGCAGCCTGGAACATTTGTCTTTGGTTATGAGGTAATAGATTGCCGTGCCGTAGCTCCGTGGGCTTTCGTACCGGGGCGGTAGCACCTCTCTAGGAATAAGCTCATAAGACTTGTAAGTCTGTCTGTAAAAGCCGCCCTCAGGATGCTCTTCCAACTTCAGTAGTTGGATTAGATCAGAAGCTGACAAGTCTATTTTCTTCGGCATTTTTCTCTTCTGGTTGGAACTGGCGTACTTTCTTCCTGTAATCATGAAAGACATACCACGCCGGCCACCATTTACTAAACTGTTTTTTCATAGCTAGGTCCGCTTTATCATTTTCCCAGCCCTCCAAAACCATGCGATACATGGCTATGTAATAACCTGTGCGGTCCGCACCCAGCGTACAAGACAGGTAAACTGGCTGGTTTTTAGGGTCCTTCACAATCTCAAGGAATTTATCTACCTCTGGCTTTCGGGGGGTAATAAACACGCCTGTGGGAATATGAATCCATTGCAAGCCCATTTTGCGTGCTTCGGCAGACGTGCGATTGTTTGGGTTCATGCGCACGCTGACGATGGTTTTAACGCCCATTTCTTTCAATTTGATAAGTGTGCTCTCGGAAGGGTCCGGACCCCTGTACAGGGTCGGAGAAAGCTTTTCAACATCACAGCCCCCCTCAATCAAAGCCAGTGCCGAACACACAAAAAATAGCCCTAGTAACGAATATAGTTTCATAGAAATTACCCAGGACCCCTTAAGAGACGCATGTAATACAGATACGCAGGCACTTCTTTTGTTCCAAGACTTAACTTTTCTTTTCTATTCCAATTCTAGCGCCCAAGCAGGACTAGCCTGGGTACATTACCGTCAGCGGAGGTATACCCATGCGTACTTTTAGGACTCTTATTTGCTGCTTAGCCCTACTGGCTAATACCGTACCGGGTTTTGCCTGTACGGACTTTCAGATTAAGACCAAAGACGGGTCGGTAATAGTTGGTCGGTCTATGGAGTGGGCTGTGGATATGAAATCGCAATTGCGCGTTCATGCTAGAGCCGAGGAGCGGGCAACTCGTTCTCCGGATGGCAAACCGGCTATCAAATGGCAGTCCAAGTACGGCTATGTGGCAGCCGACGCCTATGACATAGATGTTGCCGTAGATGGCATGAACGAAAAGGGTTTGTCGGTGGGATTTCTTTGGTTGCCCGAATATACGACTTATCAGACGGTTTTGGCTAAGGACAACAAAACAGCTATGGAAGCTGGAGATCTTGGTCATTGGATACTAGGTAATTTTGCCACAGTGGCCGAAGTTAAGGCCAATCTAGGTCGAGTGCGTGTATGGTGCAAGCCGTATGAACAGATTGGCGGAATTCCAACAATGCACGTGGCATTGCATGATGCCAAAGGCAATAATGCAGTCTTAGAGTTCGTAGATGGTCAACAAAAATTCTATGAGAATCCCAACGGGGTTTTGACCAATGCGCCTCCTTTCGATTGGCAGACTATTAATTTGCGCAACTACTTGACTCTTAAACCAGCAAATCCTGGTCTGATTGAAGTGCGCGGTACAGTGCTTGCCCCACCTGGACAAGGAGCTGGTTTCTTAGGGGTGCCAGGAGACTGGACGCCGCCTTCTCGCTTTGTAAGAACTTCGGCAATGATCAATTTTGCTAAACCAGTGGAAAAATCTGCCGATGGAGTAATTCTTGCCCAGCATATTCTCAATGCCGTGGATATCCCCATAGGCGATGTGCGAGCCAAAGCTGGTGATTTAGATCACTGTGACTACACGCAATGGATACTCATTAAGGACTTGTCTAACAATGTTGTTTATTTTCGCTCTTACGAAAATCTGAACTTACGCTCAATAGATTTAAGGCGAATTGATTTGGCAGCCGGACATAAGGTGCGCATGGTGCCTATATT
>SBAT01000372.1 GCA_005240105.1 Chloroflexota bacterium | reverse complement strand
GTGTGCTCGGCGGGAAACAACACCGAAATCAAAACATGCGGAATATACCCAAATGGTGGCATCGAGCCATAGACACCCGACGGTCCAGCTGCGGCAACAGCTTGCGCTGTCGGCAAAGCCAGGTGTTCGCGGATGTAATTAATCACCCAGTAATGAGCAAATTCATCCGGCGCTTCCACCATCGGCACCGTGAAAATCCAGGGCAGCCTGACAAGCAGGTAGAGAACAAAAAGAAAAATGAGCGTAGCCGGCATAAGATAACGCCTACAAAATAAAGCCGCCTCTAATCTCATCACCCATGAGAATCAGATCTGCCAGGTCGCGCATTGGTTCTACATAGCGCGCGTAAGACTCTTCAACATGCAAACTACGTTTAATAGTCTCAATTTCCGAACGTCCACGATCAATATCGCGACGCAAACGACGAGCAAGTCTTTGATCAATTGGAGTATCAATAAATATCTTGAGCGTGGCAATCTCATGCAATGGACTGTGGAAAGCAAAGATGCCCTCAATAACAACAATCTTTGATTTTGGCGCCGGCATTACTTGCGTGCCCACTCGCTTGCAAGTACGCATGTCATAAACAGGAATAGTGACATCTTCCGATTCGGCAAGTTTTAAACATGCCTCCGCCGCTTCTGCCATATCCACGGCAGACGGATGGTCGAAGTCGTAAGAGCCATCTTCTTTTGGCTCTAAATCATCCAGGTCTTTATAGAAGTGGTCGGTAGACAAGATGGCTGCGCCGACAAATTTCTTGGCCAGAGTTGTCTTACCCGAGCCAGACCCGCCGCATACGGCAATAATCTGAGGAAAACGGTGTTGCATGAGATACCTAACAGTTCGATCTAAAAAGAATACCTCGTCCACCCGCCCTTTCTTAGTTTTCAAGCTGACTTGGGGGGATAAGGTATGGTTAAGGTTTGCAACACCTGACGCGTAAGGGCGTGGTGAGCCCGTATTTGCCGCGCATAATGATCAGAAGACAAGCGTAGCAAGCGTTGCGAGGAGCAATGCGCCGCGAAGCGAACAAGGGATGCCGGAAGGCAAGCGAAGGTGTAGCGAAAGCGAAACCGGAGCGTTACGAAAAGAACATATTTAGGAGGTTACTCATGGCAGCTTCAGCTCAAGTCGGACTAATCGGTCTGGGTGTCATGGGGGAAAATTTAGCTCTAAACATAGAGCGCAATGGATATACAATCGCTGTATTCAACCGCCATGTCGACAAAGTAGACGCCTTTGTTAACGGCGCAGCGAAAGGCAAAAACGTCGTTGGCTGTCGTGATGAAAAGTCTTTCTGTGAATCTTTACAGCGCCCGCGCAAAATTATTCTCCTGGTTAAGGCAGGACAACCTGTTGACGATACCGTAGCCAAATTAAAACCTTACCTGCAAGAAGGCGACATTATTATTGACGGTGGCAATTCGCATTTTAATGACACGCGCAAACGTGAAGCTCAATTGAAAAAAGAAGGCATCAACTTCATCGGCTCAGGTGTATCCGGCGGTGAAGAAGGTGCGCTCTGGGGTCCATCATTAATGCCCGGTGGCGACAAGAAAGCTTATGAAGCAATTGCTCCTATCTGGGAAAAAGTTGCTGCCAAAGTTAACGGCGAGCCGTGCGTTACATATCTGGGACCGGATGGCGCCGGCCACTTTGTAAAAATGGTGCACAACGGCATTGAATATGGCGATATGCAAATGCTTGCCGAATGCTACGACATTCTTCGTCGTGGCTTAGGCTTGGACATGAGCAAAACTGCCGACATCTTTGATCGCTGGAACCAGGGAATTCTAAATTCATTCTTGGTCGAGATAACCGCCAAAGTTCTCACTGTAATTGATGACGAAACCAAAAAGCCTTTAGTTGATTTGATATTGGATAAAGCCGGACAAAAAGGCACTGGCAAATGGACAACCGAAGCAGCATCTGAATTAGGCGTGCCAATTCCAACTATTGACGCTGCTTGGGCCGCGCGACTGATGTCCGGCTTGAAAGATGAACGTGTTAAAGCCTCACGCGTATTAATGGGACCAAAACCCGGCAAGAGTGATGTCAACCAAGAACAATTCATCAAAGCTCTTGAAGCAGCATTTTATTGCGGCCGCATCTGTTCGTATTCTCAGGGTATGGCAATAATTCAAGCTGGTTCCAAAGAATACAAATGGGGCACCAATTTAGCCGAAGTAGCCAAAATTTGGCGTGGTGGTTGCATCATCCGCTCGAAGACACTTGAAACAATCATGCAAGCCTTCAGCGCCGATCCCAATCTGCCTAATTTAATGATGGATGCATCAATGGCAAAAGTTCTATCCGAGTCGCAAGACCAGTGGCGCCAAGTGGTGGCATTTGCTCAAAGCCAGGGCATCCCGGTACCGGCAATGTCAGCAAGTCTTGCCTATTACGACAGCTACCGCAGCGAACGCCTGCCGCAAAACCTCACTCAAGCCCAACGTGATTTATTTGGTGCTCATACATATGAACGCACCGATAAACCACAAGCCGGCGCCATTCACACCGAGTGGGAAAAGCTAGCAAAAGTGAAGACCAAGGCCGAGAAGTAAATAACTACATCAAATATCCCAAGGAGATAATGATGGTGGCACAAGACACGACGTTGCTTAATCCTCTGACCGAGGGTCTGCCGAAGGAACGTCTGGCGGAACCGTTTGCGCTGGTGGTTTTGGGAGCGCATGGTGATTTGACCAAGCGCAAGTTGATACCGGCGCTTTATGCCTTGTTCTGCGACAGTCTTTTGCCACAGGATTTTTGTATTGTCGGTATGTCCAGGACAAAAATGACCGATGACGAATTTCGTAATGCGATGAAAGACTCGCTTATTAAGTTCGCGCCGGAGTTACACTTTACCGACGCCAACTGGGAAAGATTTGCCTCTAAGTTGTACTACATGCCGGGCAACTTCCAGATGGAAAATGGCTTTGCCGATCTATCCAAGTTTCTCGATGACCTCGCACAACGTCACGGCACCGAAGGTCGCAACATATTTTATATGTCCACACCGCCCAGTCTGTATTCAGACATTATCGTGCGTATTTCAGAAGTTGGATTGAACAAGAGCAAGAAGTGGAAGAAGTCCTTTTGGCCGCGCGTGGTTGTCGAAAAGCCATTTGGTCACGACTTGAATTCCGCCACAGCGCTTGACTCGCAAATACATAAGTTCTTCGAAGAGAAGCAAATCTATCGTATAGATCACTATCTCGGTAAAGAGACAGTGCAAAACATTATGGTCTTGCGTTTTGCCAACGCCATATTCGAACCGATTTGGAACCGCAACCACATCGAGCAAATTCAAATTACCAATGCTGAGACTTTAGGTGTTGAGGGACGTGGCGGCTACTACGAAGAAGCCGGCGCCCTGCGCGATATGGTGCAAAACCACATGCTCGCTTTGTTGAGTCTTGTAGCCATGGAGCCGCCTATTTCACTCGATGCCGATGAGGTGCGCACGGAAAAAGCCAAAGTTCTCAAATGCATGCGGCCAATAGATATTGCCCGTCTTTCCGATTACGTAGTGCGCGGTCAATATGGACCAGGCTATGTAATGGGCGAAAAGGTAATTGGCTATAGACAAGAGCCGAGCGTTTCGCCGAAATCAAATACCGAGACTTTCATTGCCCTAAAACTCTTTGTCGACAATTGGCGTTGGGCAGATGTGCCTTTCTACATTCGTTCAGGCAAGCGCTTAATGAAATCGGCAACAGAAATTGCTATCCACTTCAAGCAAGTACCACATAGACTATTTACGATGATGGCTGGCGACGTCAGCAAGAGGATCATGAATCAAATTGGCGCCAATGTACTTGTCTTGCGCATTCAGCCGGATGAAGGGATTTCGCTGAAGTTTGCCACCAAACAACCAGGGGCGACAACGCAGTTGCGTTTTCTATCCATGGATTTTTCTTACGGTACATCATTTGGCGTGAGAAGCCCCAGCGCTTACGAAAGGTTGATCCTCGATTGTGTCGCCGGTGATGGTTCGCTGTTTGCCAGAACCGATGCAGTAGAGGCATCCTGGGAGTTATTGACGCCGGTTCTGGAAGCCTGGTCCAAGCCAGGCGCGCCACCATGTTTTACTTATCCAGCCGGTTCCTGGGGCCCGGAAGAGAGCGACAAGTTGTTGTCCTGCGACAACAGGACCTGGAGACGCATATGAAGCCGCGTGTGGAAGAATTTCTTTCGGGCAAGGTGAAGGCAGTGGATGTGGCTCACCTGGAAAGTGAGCTGCGCTCGCTTTGGTCTCAGGCCGAGCACACTGATGGTGATGGAGACAAGCAAGCAAATATCTTACGGGCCTGCGCCATGAATCTTGTCCTCTATAGCACGGATGAAGACGCGGAATTTGCTGCCGGTAATTTGCTTAATGAGGTAATTGTCAGCCACCCTTGTCGTGCGCTTCTAGTTATTCAGCGTGATTGTGAGGATGAAAATTTAGAAGCTTGGGTTTCAGCTCGTTGCCATTCGGCAAGCAAGTCCGGCATGAAACAAATCTGTTGCGAGCAAATTACGGTTAAATATGAAGGTCATGATCCAAATGTGTTGCCCAGCTCCGTTTCACCTTTGCTTGTTGCCGACTTGCCTGTTTTCCTCTGGTGGAGAACTCCGGAGCTAGATACGGAAGCATTGACACCATTTCTTGGCTCTATCGATCGCCTGGTTGTGGATTCGCGTAGGACTACGTCAGTCAAGGACTACTTGGAAAAACTCCTTGAGATAGTTAATGGTGCGCGCGATGTGCTGACCGTGTCCGACCTCAACTGGCGCAGGCTCTTGCCATGGCGCCGAGCGGTAGCGGAAATTTTTACTGTTGGCTCCTTTGGATTCCAGTCAGGTGATGTGGAAAAAATAAAGCGGGTGGAAGTGGATTTTCAACCACGCCAAGATGGTTGTTTGTCGGCACAGGTTCTTCTGTATATTGGCTGGTTGGCAGGACGGCTTGGCTGGCAGGTAAAAGGCGAGAAGGCTGGGGCGGACAACTGGCAATTTAAGGCGGATGGTGCTGAAATTTCCGTAACGGCTGTCAGGCAGTCTGAAATGCCGCCCGGAGCGCTCAATAAGGTCAGGTTGACATTATCTGGCGACAGGGCAATTACAATCATTGCCAGACCCAAAGAAGAGTTGGTGTCAGTTGTAATTGATTGCGATTCTAAAACTAAAAGTTTTGAGCTTCTGACGCCTTCTGCGGGGTTTCGCGAGTCGGATCTTATGGGCAGGGAGCTGGAAACCTTGGCGGAAGATGATATATTCTTTCAAGCACTAGGGATTGCGAACTCCCTGGCAGCCTGCACATTTAATTAAGACGGTGGAATTTTGAAAGAACTTACGATATCCAAGAGCGAATTATTCATTTTTGACGACAGGGACGACCTGATGATTGGCGCAGCGGACGAGATCGCGACCCAAGCCCAAGAAGCAGTAAAGAAGACCGGCCGTTTCACGCTGTGCTTGTCCGGCGGGTCCACCCCCAGGCGGTTATACGAACTTTTAGCTAGCGAGCCATGGGTCAAGCAAATGCCCTGGGGTAAAACGCATATTTTCTTTGGTGACGAGAGATGCGTCAGCCAAACTGATGCACAATCTAATTTCAAAATGATCAATGACGTATTGCTCTCCAAAGTGGCTATGCCGAAAAGCAATATACATGCGCCTGTTGGGCAGGACAGCAATCCGGAAGAGTCAGCTCGCGAATACGAACAGCAATTGGCTGCATTTTTTGCCAATGAAAACCCGGTTTTTGACTTGGTTCTTCTTGGTTTGGGACCGGAAGGTCACACTGCTTCGATATTCCCGAATAGCCCGGCAGTTGGTGAGAAGCAAAAGTCGGTAATGGCTTATCGCGTTGATGATGCGCATGGCTGGCGCCTTACCATGACCCTGCCTGTTATCAATGCCGCTCGTCACATCATGTTCCTTGTGGCTGGTTCCGAGAAGCAAGACATTGTCGGTCAGATTTTTTCGCGAACCACAAACGGACACGAAATTCCTGCAACGCTGGTTGAGCCTTCTACTTCAGTAGGTATGCTCAGCTGGTACATGGATGAAGCTGCTGCGCAGAAAATCCCTGCTTGACTTGATGTCTGGCACAGAAAAAGAAATAGATGTTTTCATGAGGAATCTAGGAGACCTGGTTAGACCGTCACTACTAGGAGCAGAAAATTGCCGGATTTTGAGCATCTGAAAGCGTTTTGTGGGCCTAAAGAATTACAGGAACTCTCCAACACTTTTGCTGGTGAATCAGAGACTCTGCTTTCTGACTTGTCCAATTGCATCAAGAATAAGGATATGGAGACTGGCAAGAAGCTTGCGCACCAATTAAAAGGGCTTGCAGCAACGCTTGCGGCAAGTGATATGCAATCGCAGGCGGCTACGATTGAAGGTCAGATTAAGTCGGCAAGTTGGCAGCAGGCGGAAGAGCTCTATGGGCAGTTAGCGCAAACTGTCGTTCGAGTCGGTAATGATCTAAAGAATGCAGCCTTTCCTGATAAACTTTAAGTCTGGAGTAATCTTCAGACCTCAGGAGAGACACCATTGCGGAGAGCAGCTTCCCTTCTTGTCCTTGTGCTTCTTTTACTACTTCCCGTTAGCTTCTGGTGGTTACTTGCCAGACCGCTGCCTGCTCTAGATGGAGTGGTTGTTCTCAATCAACTGAGAAGTTCAGTTATTGTGCAATTCGATGGACGTGGTGTTCCTTTTATCGAGAGCCCATCAGAAGAAGATGCTTACGTAGCGCAAGGTTATTTGCAAGCACGTGATCGTTTATTTCAGATGGATATGCTCAGACGTACAGCTCTTGGTGAGTTGTCGGAAATTTTTGGACCGGCTTGCCTGCCTTCGGATAAGCTTGTCCGCACTATAGGTTTTGGCCGTTTAGCAAGAACTGAACTAAGCAAAGTAAGCCCAGGCACGCTTGTCGGGCTGAAAGCTTTTTGCCGTGGTGTCAACGCTTACCTGGCAGAAAGCAGAGACAAGTTACCGATGGAATTTTCCTTGCTTGGCTACAAGCCAAGAGAATGGCAGCCGGAAGACACCATTGCCATACTGAAATATTCCAGCTACCAGACGGATGATTCATGGCAGCTTGACGACTTGAGGCAACGTGTTATTGACAAGGCGGGTGACAAACTTGCCGGACAGTTTTTTGCCGGCTATGACGGTAAGGCAATTAACTTCGGACAAAGTGCGCAAGCACAAGCGGTAGATACAACCAAAGTTAGTTTGATGTTGAAGGAAACAAAAAGAATTCTGGCAATGCCAAGACCGACTTATGGCTCAACGGCATTTGCCATTGCCGGCTCAAGAGCTGATCATGGCTCGTGCCTTTTGGCTTCCGACAAACATTCTGCCTTTACTGTTCCCGGTGAATGGTGGTTGTGTTCTATGACTGCCCCGGGCGTGAAGGTTGCCGGTGCGGCTATGCCTGGCGTGCCTGGCGTAATGTTTGGGCGCAATGAAAATATTGCCTGGTCATCGGCCAGTTTGAAAGCGGATGTGCAGGATTTGTTCTTGGAAGAGTTTAGCCGGCAATTTGCTAATCAATATAGAGTGTCTTCCGGCTGGCAAACAGCAGAAGAGATTGTCGAGAAAATTCCTGTGCGTTTTGGCAAGCCATACATGCACAAAGTTGTCGTCACTCAGCATGGACCTGTGCTTTTGAAGAATGACACTACGGCAATTACGCTTTCCTGGACTGGGTTCAATTCGGATGCATCTTCTGTCGACAATATTTGGAAATTGAATCGGGCATCGAGCTGGGCAACTTTCCTTGAGGCATTGGATAAGTTTCCTGGTCCGCCACAAGTATTTGTCTATTGTGATCGCAAAAATGATCTTGCTTACCATGCTGCCGGTGATGTGCCGGTGCGCACAGGTGGGGGACAAGGTGCCGCTATTACGCCAGGCTGGCAACCGTCAGGGCAATGGCTGGGCAAAGTGCAATTTAACGACATGCCCTGGGCATACAACCCTTCCAATGGTTATGTTGTAGCTGCTAATCAAAAAATGCTTGCCAGTCGCGCTGTTCTTTTAGGCAATCAATGGCTGCCTCCTTATCGTGCCAATCGAGTGGATTCGCTTTTGACGTACTACCAAAAATTGGCCCGCAAAATAGGTCTGCCTGATATGAACCAGATGCAGGCTGACGCTGATGCGCCGCTTGCGCAACTTGTCAGACAGCGCCTTGTGGAAGCTTATGACGAGACAAAGGTTATTGATCAATACGCAATTAAATCACTTGATGTATTGAGCAGTTGGGACGGACAACTTAACCAGACAAGCTCGGCTGCGGCCATTTACGAGTCTTTCCTCTATACATTGGGTAAACGTCTTATTGAGCCCAAGTTAGGCGCTCAATTGTCTGTTGAGTATCTCAACCGTTGGCCATTATGGATTGGATTTGTCGAGCGCTTCCTCAAGGATAAGGACACGCAATTCCTGCCTCCTGAAGAACGTACTTTCGCCACTTTTATGGTCACGACTTTCTCACAATCCCTGACTGATTTAAGACTTGCTTTGCGCACTGACGACCCAACTAAATTCCGTTGGCAGGATGTGCACAAACTCAAGTTTGAACCAATCCTCGGCAAGGGACTGACATTTATGGCTCCGGCATTGAACTTTGCTTTCAGTGCTGGAATTCCAGGTGTAGCCGGTGATAGCAATTCACTCAATTCTTTTGATGTGGAATTAGCATCGACAAGCAACAATTTTGATACGCGTTTCAATTCCTCTGTTGGTCCGACGATGCGTATGCTGATTGATATGTCTGATGACGATAAGTTTTACCAATCAATTACCCTTGGACAATCTGGTCAAATGTGTTCTGCCAACATGCGCGACCAGTTGAACCCATGGCTGAGAGTTGATCCACTGCCAGTGGCCTTTTCTGCTAAGCAGGCGGAAAAACAAGGTCAGCACAAAATAATTCTGGTCAATCACTTGGAACCGGTGCAACACTGAAAGGTGACATCATGCCAAAGGTTTTAATTGCGGACGAAATAAGCAAAGAAGGGATTGAAATCCTCAAGACCGATCTGGAAGTTACTTATCAGCCGGA
The DNA here is from genome assembly GCA_005240105.1 of Chloroflexota bacterium. Taxonomy (GTDB): domain Bacteria; phylum Cyanobacteriota; class Vampirovibrionia; order Obscuribacterales; family Obscuribacteraceae; genus SBAT01. Next base: position 1,579 of record SBAT01000372.1, on the reverse strand, counting down.
TATAAGTGCTGAGGAATTGCTCAAGACAATTGCTGATTACGATGCGCTATTGGTGCGCAGCCGGACTAAAGTGACCAAGGAAGTGCTGTCACAGGGTAAGACCCTGAAAGTAGTTGGGCGTGCCGGCGTTGGCGTGGACAATATTGATCTTGAGTCGGCCACAGAAGCCGGTGTATTGGTAATTAATTCACCGGAAGGAAATACTGCCAGCGCTGCTGAGCATACTTTGGCAATAATGCTTTCCCTGGCCAGACAAATCCCATCTGCTGATTCGTCCGTTAAATCAGGCAAGTGGGAACGCAGCTCATTCATGGGCTCTGAGTTGTTCAACAAGACTTTGGGTCTAATTGGACTGGGCAAAGTAGGTGGACGTGTTGCTCAGTATGCACTTTCCTTAGGCATGAAAGTTTTGGTGCACGATCCTTTGATTAGCACCGAGAAGGCAGAAGAGCTGCACTTGCATAAGGCAAATCTTGATGAGATTTGGGCCAAGGCCGACTTCATTACCATTCATACGCCGAAAACGAGAGAAACGGCGAACATGATCAATAAAGAAGTTATATCGAAAATGAAGCCAGGGGTGAAGATAGTCAATACTTCTCGCGGCGGTATCATTGATGAGGCAGCATTGGCGGAAGCTATTAAGTCAGGACATGTGTCCGGCGCGGCACTTGATGTTTATGATCAAGAACCACCCGGTGAAAATTTTCCGTTGACCAAGCTTGGCAGTCAGGTTGTACTGACGCCCCATCTTGGTGCTTCAACCATAGAAGCGCAGCATAATGTGGCAATAGATCTGGCAGAGCAGTTGAGGGATTTCCTCTTGACCGGTCTGGCGCGCAGCCCGGTCAATTTGCCGTTCATGCGTCCGGAATTGCTCAAGGGGCTTGGGCGTTATCTCTGGCTGGCAGAAGCAATGGGAGCAATTGCTGCACAACTCAATCGTGGTGCTATTACCAAGGTGGAAATTGCCGTTGCCGGTGGACTGGCTACCCGCGACACGCAACCACTAACTGTGGCGGCGCTGAAGGGCGTATTTACGCATCAGGTGGAAGGCGTTACGTATGTTAATGCTCAACTTGTGGCCCGCAATCACGGCATTGACGTGAGTGTTTCTATGCACGAAGCACGCCAGTATCCAGATGAGTTGACAGTCATTGTTTCGTCCAATGGCAACAGATCTGCTGTTACCGGGACCGTACTGGCTCATGGCGAACCTATTATTACCCTTATCAATGATTACCCAATTAGCTTGAGCCCGGCTCGCTATATGTTATTCACCAGCCACCGCGACCAACCAGGCATGGTGGCAAAAGTCGCCGGCATCCTTGGTGAAAACCAAATCAACATCAGTACCATGGCAGTGGCTAGGCGCGGCGTGCGGGATGAAGCTGTAATGGTAATGACCCTTGATGATCCCCTTGATGAACCGCTTATTACCAAGTTCACCGAGGTAACTGGAATCAACAAAGCATGTTTCGTTTCCTTGCATCATTTGAAGTGAGAACGATATGAGAGTTGCTTCTGCACTTCTAGCGGCAATTTTACTGTTACAGGGCACTGCCGTATCAGCCAATCC
>SBAT01000304.1 GCA_005240105.1 Chloroflexota bacterium | reverse complement strand
GCTATATTCATTGACCTATTCTCCGAGCTGTGATGTGGCAATCTCGCGTTCGAGATCTTTTCGGGCCAAGTCTTCTACCCATTTGGCAATTACTGAGCAGACGATTGTTCCGCCGCAGACATGCACTATGAAGAAACTGGGGAAGACTTCCGGATGGAAAAGCGTCGTAAGAATTACCGATGGATAGAGGACGGCCATCGAAAGGACGGACACCGGTCCGAGAACTGGTGTTGTGTGTTTGCCGAGCTTAGCTTTGGCAAACACGCCCACTCTTAAGACGGCGACAAAGATGACGCCGATGACGAGGAGTTTGGTTGCGATAAGGGCTATGTCCATATTTGTTTTCTCCAATTGATGCTGATTAGGATGAGGTGATTTAGTCCAGACCGGACTAACAGGGTTAGCCTCAGCCCTTCTTCTTTGGTTTTTCCGTGAGAGCATCGCGCTTGCGTTGTACGTGTTGTACGTATGCTTCAAGTGAGCGCCAGATGATGGCCACTGTTATGGCTTCGGGGACGATGACTTCCAAGAAGGTAAGGTTCGGGACGAATGAAAGCATTTGGAATTCGAGCACCAAAACTCCAATGCCTGCGGCGAGCACCACAAGTGGTGCGCCAACGTCGAAGCCTTGCGTGACGAGTTGCAACAATGCTGAGCCGAGTGCTTTTAGGGTATAGCCCCCGGATTTTGCTTTTTGTGCGCACTGTACTATAAGCTCGATACCAAAAGTCACCGAACGACGTGCTGCTCGCAAAGCATGAAAGACAAGGAAGATGGTCGACGCGAACAATGTGGCTTCGATAAGAGTTCTTGCACTAATAAAATCTGACATAGGGTGAACCTCCGTAAGGTTGTTTTGGCAAATTAGGTTTAGCGGGAGCCGCTTGTGCAGGTGTGGTTGCTTCCTGCTGCGGTAGTGACTTGGACAGGGCCGTAACGGCCGCTTCCAGCTGGTAGTCGACCGGGCTGCCATCGGGCTGGTTGATGACGACGTCGGGCTGGATGCCGATGCCGTCGGTGTCGAGACCACCTGGATAGAGTTTCTCGAATGTTATCTGCAACGCCCTGCCATTGCTGCGTAGAAACGTAAGTTTGTTGCCGGTGCCCTTGCCATACGTGCGGGTACCAATAATTACGGCGCGGCGCGTATGCTTAATGGCGCCAGTTAGAAGCTCGGCTGCGCTGGCTGTTTTGTCGTCCACAAGGGCAACGACCGGAACGGCTGGGTGTACAGCCAGCTGTGTAAGAGTTGTGTAACTGGTCACTGGAGAACCACCGGACTCAACTGTTACCCACTGAGTTTTAGACAAGCTGAGTTTGGTTTCCACCAACTTATCGTCCACTCTTGCTTTGGCAGAGTAGATGAGGCCTTCTGGAATTAAGTTGGCGGCAACGCTGAGAGCCTCCTTTATTTGTCCACCACTGTTGCCGCGCAAGTCTATGATGATCGCCGAAGCTCTGTTGCACTTCGATATTGCAGCTTGAGCTTCTTGATCAACAGTTTGCGGCAGAAAGGACGGGATTTTGATTAGGGCAATGTTGTTTTTCAGATACGATGTTCTAACCGAGTCTTTGAGGGTCATCCAGGTTGTTTCCCTGGCGGTGTCTTCTTTTGACATGAAGAAATCGTGTTTTCTGTTGAGGCTTTGCATCATCGCCTTGATTGCCTGTTCCGTTTTTTGTCTGGATTGAAACACTGACGGAACGACATTGTCCGGCTGCCAGCGATTCGTCCATTGACGACGAACGGCGGGATCTACGAGATCAAGATGTACGTCGGTGATGAATTTGAAGGTCTCCGTGTACGGAGTGCGACCGTTGTACTGGGGTGTGGCGATCGAGATGGTTTTGATTTCGAATTTGTTTGTTGATTGGAAGTCTGCGGCTTGTGCTTGTGTCGTGGTTGTTAGGAGTGATAGAAGAGCAAGTATGGAGAGAGTGTTTTTCATGATGAACCTCCTTGATCTTTGCCATTGATCTCGTTTGTCATTTCGACCGGAGGATGCGTAGCATCCGCAGTGGAGAAATCTTCCGCAGTGATCCGATGTTCGTCTTTGCAAAGGCGAACCTAGAATCGTTACGGAAGATTTCTCCACTCCGCGCCTTCGGCGCTTCGGTCGAAATGACAAATCAAAGAGGGTGGATTGACAAAGATCTGGCCAAATATAAAAGTGGGATTACCTAAAACAACACGTGACGAGGTATCCCCCGTCATCAAAAAGCAAAGTCTATACGTCTAGTTTGAAGAAGCGGCGCGGGATTCCGCGAGTGCTTTGTGCCGGAGGTACGCCTCGATGAAGTCATCGAGGGCGCCGTCGAGGACGCCTTCCACGTTGGAAGTTTCAACTTTAGTGCGTACATCTTTGACGAGGCGATCATCGAGAACATACGAGCGAATAGCGTTGCCGAAAGTAGCGGACACATTATCTCCGCGCAATCGGGCTAGTTCGTCTTCGCGTTCTGCTTGTTTGATCGCTAGTAATTTGGAGCGTAGAAGCTCCATTGCTAATGCTTTGTTTTGTAACTGACTGCGTTCTTGTTGGCACTTAACAGCAATGCCGGTTGGTTTGTGAACGATGCGCACAGCCGATTCAACCTTGTTGACGTTCTGTCCGCCGGCACCACCGGAACGCATTGTGTCGATTTCAATGTCATCGTCCTTGATTTCGACAATTGATTCAATGTCGCTCATCAAAGGGCTTACTTCAAGGGCAGCAAAGCTTGTCTGCCTTGAGTCATTGCCCTGTTTGAATGGCGATTTGCGTACTAGTCTGTGTACTCCTTTTTCGCAAGACAAATATCCGAAGGCGAAGGGACCGTCGACTTTAAAAGTGACGCTCTTAAGTCCCGCCTCTTCGCCAACCGATTGGTCGAGTATGTCTGTTTTAAAGCCTTTGCGTTGGCACCAGCGCAAGTACATCCGGAGCATCATCTCCGCCCAGTCCTGCGCGTCCGTACCACCTGCTCCGGCGTTGATTGTTACAATAGCTGCTGAGTCGTCGTACTCGCCTGACAAAAGTCTGGTCAATTCGAACTTCTCAAGATCTTTGTTGAGAGCGTTTATTCCTGATTCGATTTCGCCTGCGACGCTTTCGTCCTTTTCTTCCAGACCAATTTGTAGAAGTACGGACAAATCGCTTTGCAAACGGTGCCAGGTTTCGTATTGTTCAATGGAAGCTTTCAGGCGGCTCATCTTCTGTGTAACAGTCTGAGCGCGCTTTTGGTCTTCCCAAAATCCCGGGGCTAAAGTCTCGTTTTCGTGATGCTTGAGTTCCGCGCTTAATCTATCTGGGTCAAAGATAGTCCCTGACTTTCGTCAGGCGCTCCTCAACCGCTTCTATTTCACGTTTTAGTTCGGAAAGCATCATCTGGCTAATCTCTTTTTGACAACGCCAATATTATACCAGCTATAATATTCGGCTATGACAATTTCATTTTGGCAAGACCAGTCAAATAAACCGCGTGAAAAGTTCGATGTTGTAATCGTTGGGGGCGGCATCATGGGTGCGGGCAGCGCCTATTGGTTGGCGAAGCGCGGCTTGCGTGTTTGCATCGTCGAGTCGCAGCATGTGGCGTCGGGCGCTTCGGGGCGCAACGCTGGATTTTTACTGCGCGGCATTCATACGTATTACAACGAAGCCGTCAGACGCTATGGGCGGGATAACGCGTCGATGCTGTTTCGATTTACGGAAGAGAATGTTCAACTGATTGCGGAATTCGCCAAGCAAACAAGCCAGAGTTTTGACTATGAGCCATCGGGATCATATTTGCTTGCTTGTTCACTTGAGGAATTACACGATCTGGATGAATCACATCAACTCATGGTTGAGGATGGCTTTGCTGCTGAGTACCTGAAACAAGATCCGCTGGACAGAAACTATTACGGCGCATTGCACAATGCGTGCGATGGTGGGGTTAATCCCGCGAAGCTCGTAAAGGCGTTAATCGCGCAAAGTGGAGCGCAACTTTACGATGGTGAGGCTGTTTCCTCTGTTGAGAAAGAGAAGAACTCCTTGCTAGTGAGTACCGCTAATCGCATTGTCGAGTGCGACAAGGTGCTATTGGCGACAAACGCTTATTCGCAGTTGCTGGAGCCGTGGTTTGAAAACCGAGTGCAGCCAATTCGCGGACAGATACTGGTAACGCAACCTCTGCGCAAGCGGGTCTTGGACAAAGTCTGCTATGCGAATTATGGTTGGGAGTATTTCCGGCAGTTGCCTGATGGACGACTACTTCTTGGTGGTTGCCGGCAACTTTTCCAGGAGCTTGAGGTGGGATATGCGGATTGCGTATCACCACCTGTGCAAGCATCGCTGGAGAGTTATTTGAAAGACCGCTTCCCGGAAGCTGCCGGCGTGCCGATTGATTATCGATGGTCCGGCATTATGGCGTTCACGGAAGATGGACTTCCTTTGGTTGGCGAACTTGAGCGTATGCCGAACGTTTATTTCGCCGTTGGCTGTAATGGACATGGGTTCAGTTATGGACTGAACTTGTCGCGGCTGCTTGTTGATATGGCTGTCGATGGCAAGGACGCCGGTATTTTTTCCAGCCGGAGATTTGAACCAGTTTGTAGTTGATTCCGCATTTGTCATCTCGACCGAGCGTTAGCGAGTGGAGAGATCTTCCGTACGTAAACATTGCACGTGGTCATCAATACGTACTTCTGTTCGTCGCGGAAGATTTCTCGACTACGGCGCTATGCGCCTTCGCTCGAAATGACAAAGGGAGAGGCGAGCGGGCTATTCGTCCGATTCCTCTTCTTCCGCTTTTTCTCTTTCTTCTTCCTTGCGTCGGAATTTGAGTTCAAGTGCTCTTATCTTTCGCTGGCAGGCGCTGGCTTCCTTCTTGCGGTTTCGTTCTTTGAGGAATTCTTTGTAAATCTTCAAGATGGCACTGGCTAACCAGCCGACACCTTTTTTGAGCAGACTGACAATGGCCTCTGCGTACATTTCGTCGGCCAAGTCGTATCGGCCTCGGGCGATGTGTACTTCTGCGGCAATAGACAGAAGACGTTCGTAGTTGAACGTTTTGGGACCGTCTACGTCTTTGGCAAGCCTAATCGCTTGATTGAAATACCAGAGCGCGCGACCGTTGCGTCCGCGAGCAAAATTGATCAAGCCGAGTTGCTCGAAGCCGTCGGTTAGGATCTTCCTTGCCTCGTCTCTGTTGGGCTCTGTCTTGAGTGAGCGCATTGCGCTGCGGACGAGTTTTTCCGCTGCTTTGAGGTTGCCGTATTTCTTTCGCACAAAGATTGCTCTATTTATCTTTTCGATTCTGGTCATTGGTGTTTTTGACATAGGGATGTCTCCGTATGGTGATGTGTTGAATACATAGCCCGTCACCCCTTTGTCATTCCGAGGCCCTTTTGTCATTCCGAACGAAGTGAGGAATCTGCCGCGAGAATACTTGGTTCATGTTGATCAACATGAACTAGGTAAGTTACGGCAGATTCCTCAGGCTAAAGCCTTCGGAATGACAAAAAAAGGGGGGCGCTCAGAATGACGGGGAGTTGTTCTTACCTGTTCGGCAAGGTGCCGGCGACTACGGTGACTGCGCGATCAAGGGCGAAGTACTTCTTGATTGCAGCGTTTACCTGGTCCTTGGTTACGCTTCGCATTTGTTCGGCAAAAGCATCAACTGCTTCGGCGCCACAGCCGATACGTTCCAAGTAGGCAATTTCTCCAGCCAGTGCTTCGGATGAATCGAGAGATACGAGATATTCACCGACTGCTCGTTTGATTTCGCCTTCCAATTCCTTATCGCTTATTCCGTTTTGGATATATTCCGTAACGACATCGGCAATATTGGGTAGCGATTTCTCGATGTTTTCGGGATTGACGGTCAGGGAAATTGACCATGAGCCGCCACCGTATTCCAAATCCTCGAAGTACGAGTAGATACCGTAAGTTAGACCCAGCTCAACACGCACTCGCTGGCCAAGCCGCGAGTCCATCGTGTTTTCGCCGAGAGCAGCATTGGCAATACGCGCAGCAAAGTAGTCCGTTGAATGTACATCAAGGTCTACTGTATGTCCGATGATAATGTCGGCGCTGCTCTTATCGGCAATGAAGATGTCTTGCCGGATTGCGTTTTCCCTTGCCTTAACTGGCGGCATTCGATTCTCTTTAGCTGGCTTTCCTTTCCAGTCACCGAAATTTGCCTTGACTAAGGACAAAGCATCTTCCACCGTGATGTCCCCGACGATGGCAAATATTGTCGAGTCAGGTCCATAATGCTCATTGTGAAAATTCTTGAGGGCTTCGCTTGTTAGCTTTGCCGTATCATGAATAGTTTCTTCAATGTCCATCATGCTGTTTGGATGCTCTTCTGGATATAGTCCCTTGGACAAGGCGATCCGAGATAGAACCTGAGTCTCCTTGCGCATTCCGACATATTGACCGATAGCTTGCTGTTTGAACTTGTTGAGTTCACTGTCAGAGAAGAGCGGCTGGCGCAACACTCTCCTAGTCAAATCAACGAGTTTCGGAAAGTCGCTAGCTACGACAGTGGTGCTACTCAATCCGCCTGAGAAAATGCCGACCCTGAAGTTCAGTGAGATATCACCGAGCTCCTCCAACTTTTCGGCAAGCTTGGCTTTGCTCAGTCCCTTTGTGCCGCGTGTCAGCATTGCTGCCGTGGTGCTGGCTATTGAGGGATTGTAGACTGGCGAATAAAAGCCGCCTACATTGGGCAGATTTATCCTGAGCGAGACGACACCTGTTCCTGGTTGTGGAATCACCAACAACTTGAGACCATTGTCCAGGACAATACGCTTCAAATTGGTGACTTTCAAGGGCAGACCATCTTTGCTGGTGGCAGCTTGAGACTTGGCAGTGGAAGCATCGTCTTGGCTGTCGTCAGTTTCAGGCGATTCTTTCGGTATGAAATAACCTACTGTACGGTTGTCTTCCGTAAAGTATGTTTTTGCTACTTTCAGAATTTTCTCGCTTGTCACTTCATCAATTCGTGAACAATAAGACTCGAACCAACCAAGATTGGCTGCGCTGACGGACTCATTCAAGAGCCACATTAGCGTACCGGGATCAGTCACGTGCAAAGCCTGTTGTGTGCGAATTGCCTTTTGGGCTCTGGCTAATTCCTTAGGTGTTACAGCAACTGTTGCCAGTTTCTTCAATTCCTTGAGAATTGCTTTTTCCAACCGTTTGGCAGTTTTATCAGGAGCAGCTTCGGCTCTGATATCGAAAAGCGAAGGATCAATGAACTGATGGTTACGGCAGCCTCCGGAGATGGCCAGCCCTTTGTCAATCAGTCTCTTGTAGAGACGACTGGCTTTGCGTGAGCTGTCACCCAAAATCGCCGAAATTACGGCAAGTGTGTGCGTGTCCTCATGTAGCGCTTCAGGTATGTGGAACGAAACTTGCACTCGTTCTAGATCGCCTGCGCGTCGGACTATTACTCTACGCTCACCTTCTTGCTTGGGCTCGACGGTGTACATGGTCGGGATCGGCTTGGGCGAGGAGGGTATTTGTCCGTAGTAGCTGTAAGCTAACTCAAGGGCATTCTGCGGGTCGAAATTACCGGTGATAATGAGCACGGTATTATTTGGCCAGTAGTAGTCATCGTAAAACTGACGGAGCTTCTCCATGGGCACGTACTCAACGTCCGTGCGAGCGCCGATGGTATCTACTTTGACCGGATGCTCTCTGTAAGCAACCCCGCGCACAGCTTTGTCTAAAGCTTCGCCCGGTTCGTTTTCTCCTCTTTCCAGTTCGTTTCTCACAACGCTCATTTCGGAATTGCGGCCTTCTTCTGAGAGTTCCAGGTTGCGCAAGCGATCAGACTCTACGTCGATTAAGAGTTCCAGATAACCTGGCAGAGCAATGCCGTAATAGTTAGTGCGATCGAAATAGGTTGTGGCGTTCCAGGATGCGCCTATCTGCTTGTAGATGTCCAGGATGCCGTTGCCGTTTTTCGGGTTGTATTTCTTGGTTCCCTTGAACATCATGTGTTCGAGGAAGTGTGTCGCCCCAGTTATGCCTGTGCCTTCGTTGCGGCTGCCGACGCGAATCAACTGATTGACGCAAACGACGCTGGAGTTGGCATTGGGACACAAAATAATATAGAGACCGTTAGACTTCAGCCTGTATCCGAGGGCTTGTGGGCCTTCGTGCTCAAGCGTCATGTCCAGTCTGCTCAATACGCTGGATGGAATTTCGTTGCGCATATATGAACCTCCGTTCATGTGGAAAAAGCCAGCGATCACTACCGCTGACTCTTGTGTGTTTGTTTGGTTAGACTTGTTGACTGACGTGACGTACCAGGTGAATTGAGACGCGCCATGTAAATGGCTAGTCAATGCGTTTCAAATTCAGATGCAATTGGTCTTTTAAGTCCTAATCAGTTCCAATAAAAATTCCAATTTATATAGACCTAGAACCTAATTTAAATTATGGTTGTAAAGCAATTGAAATTTGGCTCAGGTTGACGCTTTTAGGTTGTTGACAAGGGTACAGCACAGGCACAGCCTTGGTTTTTGCTGTTAGTCCTGAATTAGCGAAGTTAGCGCGAGGAAGAAATCGCATGGGATTTTCCCATCGCAATTTGGTTTGTGAAGCTAGTACACGCGGTTGTAGATGTCGAAGTTGATGGAGTTTTTTGCTTTGACGCCGTTAACTTCAACTGTGACAGGCACTGCATATTGCGGGTTATAGACTTCCGGAATTATTACAGTCAAGCTGGTTGGGCTGGCTTCGGTAATCTCCGCGGATGCACCGGCAATAGTGACCGTGTTTTCTGACGCTTTTTTGGAGAAATTCTTGCCGGATATTGTCAGATCTTGACCGGGCGGGCCTGACGTAAGACTCAGTCCGTCCAATTCAGGCACAGCAACAATGGTAATAACTATGGCGTTGGACGCTGCACCACCTGTCGTGACTGTTACTTTGTTGTCGCCGACTGCCGCATTGGCTGGCACTACAACCTCCAAAGAAGTGTCGCCCGAAACTGACTTAATTTGGGCTTTGATGCCGCCAAAGGTGACTGTGTTTGTTGATGGCTTTGTTCCAAAATGGGTACCTGTCAAAGTGATTGTGTCTCCCAGTCCCGCTTTATCAGGTTTGCCTGATTGCAGAGTCGGTGCCACCTGTGCAGCAAGCAACTTCCAGGACATAGTTGAACCGGGAATGCCCCCGGCTTCGACAACTATTTGGCTCGTGCCGGCGCTAAGTAAACCGGTGACGGAAAAAGGGATTTCTTTTTTGTTCAAAACATTGTTTTGCGTGAAAAGTGTCTTGCCACTGAGCGAAACTCGCACCCAATTAAATCCGGGTGAGATGTTGTTGCCGTTGAGAATGTTGAGGGTTAGTGGCAAAGTTGCATCTTCTGCCTTGATTTCCACATAATCTATGAAACGCTGCGGTTTATTTGTCGCGGTTGAGTATTGACTGGATTCGCCTATAGTTACGACTCCGCGTGCTGCCGGCGGAGCGTTGTTTTGTGCTGGGGAGGGCAATGATAGTTGTGCTGCAAACAAAGTTGCCGTCATTAGTGCAGTGAGTAGAGTTCTCGGTTTCATGAGCCAATCCTTTGGATTATGAGACGCATCGGTCTTTCAGGCATATTCTTTTATAGCCATTCATTATAATGGGCAAAATTATAGTGCGCTAATAGTCTTTGTTG
>SBAT01000344.1 GCA_005240105.1 Chloroflexota bacterium | reverse complement strand
ATTCCTTATGCGATTCATGAACCGGATGCGCATCCCGGCTTGGTTAACAGGGTGTTCAGTCGTAAGGCTCACCTGGTATCACTTGGGATGGATGGTGCCTTGGACAGGTTGCGCCGATGCCGCGGCAAGGTAATTGTTAACGGCAACCCTGTTAGAAGCAGCCTCTTGTCGCCTTTGCCGCGCGACTCAGCTTGCGCTGTGCTTGGCCTCAGCACAGGACCGAAGACAGTATTAGTTACTGGCGGTTCTCAGGGAGCCAAGGCCTTAAACGATGCAATTGCTCAGGTTGTTCCTGATTTGTTGGCCGGTGACAATGACATTCAAGTGGTGCATCAGGTAGGTGTGAATAATTATGATGCCTTCAAACAACAGCTTGGCGAATTGGCTCAGCATCCGCGCTACCTTGTAAGACCCTATTTTGATGAATTGGCAATTGCTTATGCCGCATCTGATCTTGTTATTTGCCGTGCCGGCGCAATGACGATAGCGGAGCTTTCTGTTATGGGCAAACCGGCAATTTTTGTTCCACTGCCGACTGCCGCAGCTGATCACCAGAGCCACAATGCTCATTTTGTGGCCGGTAAGGAAGCAGCCGTTGTTTTGCCGCAGGATAGACTCACTGCTGCGTCATTGAAAGAGCATATCCTTGGATTGCTGATGAATGATGAAAGACTTGCTCATATGCAAACAAGAATGCTCAGCCTCGGAAAACCTCGCGCGGCATCGGATTTGGCCGGACAAGTCAAAGAAGTCAGCCTGAATTTTTTAAAAGAACAATTTAAAGGCTGATTAGCCAGGAATTTTGCTGTTGCTTGGATTCTGTGACGAGGCAAGTGATAGTCCGTTGCTATTTGCCTTGCGCTCAATCTCCATAACCAAATTTTCCATCTGGCTGACTAGAAGATAGGCTTCGTGTTCTTGCCCACGGAGATTGCTGATGATCTCTTTTAGTTGGCGCACTGTGGTTTGAATGGAGTTGTTGGTTGACGGTGTCATTTATATTGTTTTGCAGACGGAGATATCAGCGCCAATTACACTACTTGGACGTGAGTGTAACACAGGGGCATATACCCTAGAGGTTAATGTTTGAATCTTGGTTATCAAGTGGGCGATGGTGTAAATTGTAAGCATGTGTGGCGGTGTTGAATTCAAGGCATTTAATCCGAAGACTGGGCGGCTGGAATATCGCCGGGTGTACTTTCCTATGCCCCATGCCAAATTACCCGTTGTAGGGTTCAAGGGAGCCGCTCTTGTGACGTGGGGTAAGCGAGAGGGCGAACTGGCGGACAGTGATTTGCCCAGAGGTGGCTGGGCACGTCTTGATAGCTTACAAGCGGGCAAGTGGAAACGATATAAACCACAGCCGGTAATTATTCCGGTTAAGCAGTTTATGGAAAAGGACAAAGAGAAGGTTTCCCACTGGTTTGAGTTGGAGAACGATCAAGTCATTCAGGGGGTTGGTATCATTCATGCTGGAACTCCGGTTGTGTACGTTGTAACAGTGCAAGGAAATGAAACAAACGTGCACGATAGAATGCCGTCAGTTGTAAACCTAGACGAGGCGCGCGAGCATTTGCAATTTGCCTGGCGCGACAAGGAAGATGAGGAGTGGCCATGGCTGAAGCCAACGTCCTAATTTCCGTATTGGCGATACTAGCCTTAGTTGTACTTGTTGTGCCGCTTTTGGTTTTGGTATTTGCCTGGGGAAAAGTTTCTAGATATTTGGAACAGCGCAAGCAAAAACGTTTAGCCAGTCTGGCGCACTATCATGCGCGTTTGCTGAAAGTAATCAATCATTTGCTGGCTCGTGCCGATCATGTGGATCAGTTGTCCAAGTTTTATGCCGGACAGTCCGATGATCAATGGTCAAAAGATCTGGCCAACGCATGTGAGAAGCTCGTTGTTTTGACCGAGAGCACCAAGCTCATTGAATCTTCTCTTGAAAGCAAAGATCCAGGAAGCGGAGAGGAAAATCTTCTCAGCTGCATCCGAGTGGCTCACTATGTGCTGATCAGGTTGAGCAATTTGGAAAGACAACTTGGTAAAGGAGAAAGCAAAAGCTTTCGAGTCAAGAAGCAACAATCGGATAAAATGCAGAGTTGAATCAGGGGTTATAACATATGACAACAATGCAATTAAAGGAAACTCCATTAGCTTTGTGGCATCGTGAAAACGGCGGCCGCATGGTTGACTTTGCCGGCTGGAACATGCCTGTGCAATACAAATCAATTGTCACCGAACATATGGCGGTGAGAACAAAAGTGGGCTTATTCGACGTGTCCCATATGGGCGAGTTCATTGTCACCGGCGAGGACGCTCACCGGTTTGTGCAATTCATGATTGCTAATGACCTTGATAAACTAAGCGGACCGAATATGGCTTTGTATACGCAATTTGTCATGCCACATGGTGGAACCGTTGACGATCTGATTGTCTATCGCCGACTGGAAGATTATTTGCTCGTCGTCAATGCTTCGAATATTGACAAGGATTGGGACTGGCTTCAAAAGCATATTGATTCATTCGAGAATGTGGACATGATCAACGTGTCCGACGAGGTTGGGCTTTTGGCTCTACAGGGACCATGTGCCAAAGATGTTTTAGCAGCAGTTGTTGGTCGTTCAATAGATAGCCTCAAGCCGTTTACGTACGGCACTGGTACTGCTGGTGGTATCGAAATTGGTTTTGGCCGCACTGGCTATACTGGTGAAGACGGCTTTGAAATTTTTGTTAAAAGTACGGAGACGGAAAGTCTTTGGAAGTTGATTATGAAGGCCGGCGCACAATACGGCATTGAACCATGCGGATTAGGCGCTCGTGATACGTTGCGATTGGAAGCAGGCTTGCCTCTATACGGACATGAACTTTCCGAGGATATAAGTCCTCTGGAAGCTGGTATTGGTTGGAGCGTCAAACTGTCTAAAGAAGATTTTTCCGGCAAGGATGCACTTGTTCGCCAGAAAGAAGACGGCCTAAAAAAACAAATAGTTTGCATAAAAGCAGAAGGCAAGGCTTTGCCGCGACAAGACTATGCAGTTTACGCCGGACAAGAAAAGATTGGTCACGTAACAAGCGGATCACAAGGTATTTTTGTTGGCTACCCAATTGCCTTTGCTGTGGTGCCCTCGCGCTTTGCAAAAGTTGGTCAAGCACTAACGATTGAAATAAGAGGCAGTCAGGTGCCGGCAACGGTAGTAAAACGACCGTTTTATCAGCGTGCTTAACGGCAATGCTAGAATTTGTTCCCAGGTAAATATTGGAAGGTAGAGAAATGGCTTCGAGCGACAAAGTCCTTAGTTATCCAGCCGAGTTGAAGTATGTAAAAACTCACGAGTATATTCGTGTAGAAGGAAATGAGGCGACAATTGGCGTCACTGCCTTTGCTGCTGATCAACTTGGTGATGTCACTTATGTCGAGCTGCCGAAGGTCGGACAGTCATTTAAGAAGGACGAGAAGTTTGGCGTAATCGAATCCGTCAAATCCGTCTCTGATTTGTACATGCCTGTTTCAGGCAAAATTATTGCTGCCAACGAAAAGCTGGCTTCTGAGCCGGAAATCGTAAATAGTGACTGTTATGGCGAGGGTTGGATGATTAAGGTCGCTCTGGACAATCCAGCCGACTTGTCTGATGCGCTAACTGCCGATGGTTATAAAGACTTCGTTGTTGACTGATAACCGCTCGATTTTGCCAAAGCTTGATGTCAAGGATCACTATTCATAAATCCTGGGCATATCATGTACGAACGAAAAAACCTGTTTACAATATCGATCCCGCAAGCATGCTATTAATGCCGTAATTCCAGGTTCTGGAAGGGTGGTTACCAAAATGATTGGTCTAAAAGCGAGTGTCCTTGCAGTCATCACGTTAAGCATTTACTTGGCCGCCAACAATCAGGCCGGAATGCAGATGCAGGAATTCAAGAAATCTGTGATTGAGCGCCTTCAGCAGAACTAAACTAGCGCTTGACATTTCACAACATCTCTTAATTTAGTGACCTGGCTTGTGCTGGGCGATCTATAGTGAAATTATCAGCCGATCTATTTTCTCTCGCGGAAGGCTAAGGAGGTCGGATATGAGAGCAAAAACCATTCTTGCTGTTCAATTGTTCGTCTCCCTTGTGGCGGTAATGCCGGGTTGCGCATTTGATGAGCCGGATGTATGTAGTCGCAGCATGCTCGGAGACACAACATTTAAATTGCACGCGGAGCGCTATGGCATGCATGACTTGCCGAACTTCGAGCTTAAGGACTGGCCGCAAAGACCTCAAGTCAATGAGGCAGTAGTCGAACAAATCGATGCGCTTAAAACAGCAATACCCGAGTGGCATGGACTACATCATATGGTTCCTGGCTCAGGGGCAGCGAAGAACTGACAGCAGGCTAATTTACAACTCCAAAAGCCCTTCTTTCCAGAGATGAGAGGGCAAGTTCATTTTGTCTTCTGCATCAAATTTGATGCCCTCTGCTTCTAATAGTTTCTTTTGCAATCCAGGAGCTATATCTGGGTTTTTATGAGTGGATAATCGTCCCTGGCTGTTGATGACGCGATGCCATGGGACATTCGTAGCATTGTATTTGCCCGGTTTATTTGAGTTCTTTGCTAAAGCCTGCATTGCCCAGCCCACGCCTTGAGCACTCAGGCGGCTATTGAGCATGTTGGATATTAGGCCATAGGTAAGCACCTTGCCCTTTGGGATGCGCCAAACGATTGCATACACTTGCTCGTAGACCGAAGACACTTACTGTACCTCTCGAGAAGCGATGCAAGAGCTGCGATGAGCAGGTCGCAGCAGAGCGTAGTCGGGTTGCCGGCTGGCAAGCGAAGGCACTGGCTCTGCAGTGCCGGAGCGTTAATTAAGGACTTGCGTCCTGTGGAAGTTCAGGCACAACAGATTTGCGTACTTTAGATGCTTTGGGATCTGTTTCCGTCACCTCGGCACCAGCTTTCAGTTGTGTTGAGGAAGGCTCAAAGTCTTCGGTGATTATTTCTTGAGCAAGCTTGAAAAATCTTGAACCAGGTTCTATCTGTCCTAATTCGCGAATGGCGCCCTGAACATCATTTTGCAATTCCAGTTTATCCATTGCGTCTAAGTAGAGCGCTTGGTTTAATAATTCTTGAGTGTCAGCTCCAGGCATAGCAAATAAGTTGGGCACTGGAGTTCCGCGCAGGATTGCAATTGCTGCTGGGTAATTGCGTTGCGTGATGCATTGCTCGGCTGTATGAGTGACGTAAATCTTGAAGAGCCCGATTGAAAAACCGCCGACTGTAATTAAGAGTCCCGCACCAAGCACGAGATCGAGCCACATTGGATGCCGGAAGCGTCTAGACTCTGGTGTCTCTTCCGGTTCTTCTAATACTTCATCGAGAATTTTTGAGACGTGATGTTGTTCCAGGTGATGCTCTTCTTTTGCATCACCTGCGTTCTCACCAGTCGACTTGTTTAAGTCTTCTTCTGGGGCCCGGTCTGACGTTGAATCAGCCATTGAGTCAAATCCTTTTGCTACTGCTGGAACGAAATTCGTGACCTGCAATCGGAACCCTGCAAGTATTACCTTATCACGGTTTTAGAGGGCATGCCAGCTAAGAGATCGGCTCAAACTACCGTCTTTACACATTATCGGGCTGATGACAAAAGTTTTTCCAGGTCTTGCCTTTGATATGGATCAAATTCGGTCTTAATCTTCTGTTCGAGTGCCTGACAGACTGCGTCTCCATGACCTTTTGCAGCTAATTGCAGCAAGGTTGCTTTTGCTTGCCGCTTAATTGAGGCCTCTTTTGACTGGCAAACTGCATTGACGGTCTTGCCGATTAGATTAGCCAGACCGAGCTGCCCCACTGCCTTATAAGCCACTACTTTTACGACTGATGACGGGTCGTTGGTTGCCTCATCTATCAAGCGGGCACAATTATCACCCTCGGCAAGACTTGGGTCGGCTGAAATTACTGATAATAGGGAGTCCAGAGCCATCTGCCGCTTGTCGGCAGCAAAGTCCGCACTTGCTTTGAACAGCAAATCATAGCTGTCCTTGGTCGCCAACATGCCTAGCGCTCTAAGAATCGTCCAATAAGTAAGGGCTTTTGAGGCATCTTCCTCAACCACAGGTTGTGCACTGAGCGCTTGGGCGGTGCGTTCGTCTAAATCAACGGATTTGTGCAATAGAGCAATCAGCCGGGGAACTGCTTGTTTGTCTTTCAACAAGGACAACGCGTCAATTGCTTCGTTGGTAATTGGCGAATTATTATCCAGAGCCTTTTCCAGATTTTCCGAAGCATCGACAATGCCTAGCCGGCCTGCGAGATAGGCGGCGTGACGCATTTGACCGAGGGCATCGTTGCTGTTTTTTGATTGATCAGATAAACAAGAAACAATTCTTTCGGCAGTTGTTTTGTTGGCAAACCCGTCAAGAATATTTTGTATTTGTGCGTCAATATTGGGATCAGCAAGCTGTTCTTGATTCTTCTTCAGCCAATTGGCGAGCATGAGGCTGGCGCGAATTTGCCGTGGTGCAGGCGTTGTGTCCTTGCTAATAATTGGCCAGCATTCCGGTAAGCCTAGATCAAAACCAATGTCGTTGTTAAATGTCTGGTTGGTTGCCTCGACTACCTGAATGACCATTTCGAGAGCAGCCTGATGAATAATCGGATCGTTGTTTTGTAGAAGTTCAGCAGGTTTGTGTTGTCTGGCTACGGCTATGCACATGTAGTCTTGCAATGGGTGCTTTGCCAGTAAAGCGTCGGATAGGTCGTGAGCTATAACGACACTGGGCCAAAGAGCCAAAGCCCTTGCGGCATCGACGCGGAGCCAAGATTCTTCGTTGTGCAAGTACGGCAAGAGAGCTTCTTTTGCTTGTTCTGTGCCAAGACGTCCTAGCGCGTAAGATATATGTGCGAAAGAAACCTTGCCGTCATATGTGGTGTCATCTAATAATTTTCCCAGACGCTGAGAAGCCTGTTTGTAGTGGAGATCGGCCAAAATGCCGGCGGCATTAGCCCGCACTCGCCAGTCGCTGTTGCATACAGGGACGATATTGGGATCTGCATTGTCATCGTCTGCCGGCAGCAAGAGATCGATCAAGATTTGCTTGTTGTCGTCCTTGTTTGTTAGTTCGAGTACTATGGCGGCGAGTTTTTCACTCCACCACAAAGGCGGTATTTTCAGGGCGATGGAAAGTTGGCTGGCACTTCTTGTTTCCAGAGCTTGTTGGATGTCTGCCCTGACATCGCGAAAATCACGCTGGTTGTCCGGAGTTGTTCCGACAAGACCGTGATAGATAAGAAAGTGCTCCAGCTCAAAGTCGTCAACTACCGCTTTGGGTGTTTCCTTCAATCCGGAAGCCAAACGCTTGAATTGGTTTACCACTCTAGTGAATAATGTTGCCATAGCGCCCATTTTAGAATACCGGCGCGACAAAAGGCAGAAAGGACGGAGTGATCTTGGAACCCAACGCCGATTTATGGCAACATCTTGTTTACCTCGCCGTGCGAGGCCCCATGGCTGTGCCTTTGTGGGCTGCGGTCCTCTGGCTTATTCTTCTCTTAACAAGGAAAGGTGTCTTAAAGATCACGTGGCATTGGTTGGGTGTCAAGGATGAAACGCTAGTCAAAGAGCTTAGTGTCCGCCTGGATGTTCCACTGCAGATCTTGCTTGTCTTGCTTGCGGCGCTACCCTTTATTCGCTTGATGGGTGGTGAGGTCGGACAGACTTTAGATAAAGCCGCTTTCTTTTGTGCTACTTTTCTTGTTCTTCATGTGCTCATACAATCGCTGGATTTGCTTGTTGTACGTTGGTATCTGGGCAAAGTAAAAGCGACCAGCGTCTCGCCGGCATTTCACTTTTTGTTGTTCGGCATTTTGTATGTATCCGCATTGCTATTGCTTATGGATGTTGTGCTTAACATCGATGTTTTGCCGCTTTTAGCAACGTCGACAATTGCAACAGCCGTCTTAGGACTTGCATTGCAAGATACGTTGAAAAACATATTTGCCGGACTGACAATCAGTATGGAAAAATCCTTCCGTCCCGGTGATTGGGTTATGTTCAAGATGGATGGCGGGGCGGAAGTCCTGGGCGAAATCAGTGAAATTGGTTGGCGTTCGATAAAAATATGCACGAATGCACGTAATTATCTGATGGTCCCCAATGCGCAATTCCTCTCGCAGCAGTTAATCAACCTTAGTTTTCCAAACTCTGTTCATGCTGTCGCGCTTGAATTGCCGGTAACAAAAGTAGTCTCACCCTCGATCGTTTGCAAGGCGTTATTGAAAGCGCTGGATTCGGTAAATGAAATTGCTGATGACCCTAAGCCTTCAGTAAGGGCAGGTAAATTTGGCTCCGATGAAGTTGTTTACAGGGTGCAGTATTTCAGCGATAAAGTGGCGGAGAAGGACAGGATTAATGGGCTTATTCTGGACTCAGCATGGCAAGAACTAGTCCAGATAGGCGCTATTGCCGCTAAGTGATAAACTAAATTCGAACCCGACTGCCAGGAGGCTAATGTGAACACGTTCTTAAGTGCGTCTCAGGAATCGCTCAAAGAAAAGTATCGGTCTTTTGCAGAACAAACCATTGGGCGTGAGGCTCAGGCTCTTGAAGAGCACGAAGTGTCTCTGAAAGACTTCCTCAAAACAATCGGGCAGTCCGGTTATTGTGGTATCACTGTGCCCAAAGACTTTGGCGGTCAGGGTGGCTCGCTACTTGATCTTATTCTCTTTGTCGAGTCAGCGTGTCGGTTTGAGCCTGGATTGGGCATGACTTTCGCCTGTCATACCGCAGCCATAGAACTAATTAAAAAATATGGGACAGATACGCAGAAGGCAAGATTCTTGCCGCTTCTAGCCACTGGCGAAATCATTGCCACAATTGCCTTTGCTGAAGAGAACGCAGGCACAGACTGGCAAGCCGTGGAGACAACTGCAAAGGTTGAATCCGGCAAAGTTGTTTTAAACGGCAAGAAAGTCTGGGCTGTTAATGCCGAAATTGCCGGGTTGATGGTTGTTCTATCTAAGTCCGGAGATAAGCTTTCCCTTTTACTGGTCAACTTAAATCCTGATGCCATTGCCGGTGGTGCAATTGCATTCAGTCCGAATAAGAGGCGGCTGGGGCTTCGTTCTTGCTTTGTAAATGATGTCACATTTGACGGATTGACAATCAATGAAGATTGCCTGTTCAGTTCTGATAGTCAGGCTCTGGCAATGTCGCACTATGTGATGGATGTAGCAAAGGCAGTCCTGTCAGCTTCTTGTATCGGGCTTACCGAAGCTGCTTTGGATGAAGCAGTAAATCATGCCCGCAACCGCAAGCAGTTTGGCGTCAACATTGGACAGTTTCAAGGCATTCAGTGGAAGCTGGCTGATATGTCAGCGGAATTGGAAGGCGCGCGTTTGCAAACATACAGAGCTGCTTGGGCGCACGACGAGCGTCCTGAGGATTTCCGGCGCTTTTCGGCAATGGCTAAGTTGTTTGCGTCGAAAGTAGCAAAAGTTCACAGTGGAGAAGCCATGCAAGTGTTAGGGACTTTTGGCATCAGCTCCGATTCGTCACTGGAGCGGTTTTATCGCGACGCCAAAATGACAGAAATATGTCTTGGAACCTCCGAAGCACAGAAGTTAGTTTTGGTGGATGAACTGGGTATATAAGCAGTTGATTACAATAGGGTGATAGAAGGTTATGGCAATGGAAATGAGATACAAAAAGTTCGCTTTTTTATTCATGTCCTACTTCTGCGTGTGTAATCTTGCTGCTTGGGGCGCGGCGTTTGATGATGGTGTTAAGCTGTTTGGGCAGAGGAACTATAAAGCTGCCGCTGTGAAGTTTGAGCAGGCGGTAAAATCCAACCCGACCGACAGTAATGCTTGCTACTACAGGGCTCTTACATATCAGTGTTTGGGCGATAGAATCAAGGCAAGTACTTACTATCAACAGATTCTGCAGAAGTTTCCTTCCAGCCCTGCTGCTCAATACGCAAGACAGGCTCTCACCCCTCCCGAGCGTCCCAGTCGCGCATCGAGGAGTTCCGGCTCTCATGAATTCCAATCGTCTTTTGGAGCAGATCCGGAACAGTCAAAAATTTACTTCACGAAACAGGGCAAGTCTTTGCTTGTGGATGCTGAAGTTAACAATAGGCGCATACCGGTTATTTTTGATACAGGGGCGGAAGCTTGTGTCTTTGGTGTAAATCACCTGAAACAAATTGGGGTTACCCCGCCATCCGGGCCGCCCACAGGACAAGCATCCGGTGTTGGCTCCTCAGAGCCTGTAAAAACTTGGCAGATGAATGTTGAATTGAAAATTGGTCAAATCAAACGTTCTAATTTCCCCATTACCGTTCAAGCAGAGTTGCCGACAGACCCGCTGTTAGGACAGTCATTCTTCAGTGGCTTCGAATACACGATTGATGACAGTATCAATACCATAGTCTTGGCCAAGAAGGGTGCTATAAGACATTCATCAGGTTCCGACAGCAATTCAGTTCCATTCACGCATGATGGCAAGGAGCTCGTCGTTACAGTTGATGTGAACGGCAAGAAGTGCGATATGTACTTCGATACTGGAGCAGATGGAATAACTTTCACAAAGGAACAAGCAAGATCTGTCGGTTTAGTTGCACCTGATGATGCTGAGCAAGGCACCAGCATGGGCATTGGCGGTACTACGGCATCGGTAACGTTTCCTGTGCAACGCATGCGTATGGGACCGATTGAAAAGACTGATATACCGGTTAGCATTATTGAAGCAGGTAAAATGCCTAAGCCGCTTCTTGGCCAAACCTTTTATGGCGGCTGGCAGTACACCATAGATAATCAGAACAAGGTAATTAGGTTCCTTAGGCGCTAGCGCATGGATAAGCCGACTCTTTCAATTGTAATTATTGCCCTCAACGAGGAGAGGCACATGGAAAAAGTGTTGGCTGCCGCCGCGCCATTGGCCGACGAAATTATTCTCGTTGACTCCGGATCAACCGACAGAACTGTTGCCATAGCGGAAAGTTACAAGGCAAAAGTCATACATCAAGACTGGCTTGGGTATGGCAAGCAAAAGAACTTTGCTATATCCAAAGCCACAGGCGATTGGATCTTGAGTCTAGATGGTGATGAAGTTATGACCCCGGAATTGGTAGCGGAGATTGCCGATGTTTTGGCGAGCCCACGCATCAAGGAGTTTGACGGTTTCAAAATCCCGCGCATTTTGCATGTGGGCGGTGTGCCGATTGTTCATGGTGGATTCTATCCAGATAGACATTTGCGTCTGTTCCGTCGTGGCAAAGGCAGGTTTAACGACAGATTGGTGCATGAGTCTGTAGTTGTTGATGGTCCTGTAAGTAACCTGACCCACGCTCTTAAAAATATGGCTTACGAAAATGCTTACGAGTTTTCTCAGTCTATGGAAAACTTTGCGCGACTGTCGGCGAAGCAGCGTTTAGCAAATGGGGCCAGTTGGTGGCAGAAAAGCTCTGTTAACGAACTGGTTCATCCCTGGTGGACGTTTTTCTATCGTTATATTGCCCGTCTTGGATTTCTTGATGGACAGCTTGGTTTGAAGCTGCAGCTTTCTTACAGCAACTATGTACGCAACAAAATACGCTACCTGAGAGAGGCAGCGCACAAGTCTATAGTCTAGTATTCAGAGTGCTCTTCGCCCTGTGAATTGATGTCGATGTCGACCTTCTTGCCACGGCGGCTGGCGGCTGATTTAACCAGCAAGCGCAGCGCAGAAATGGTCTTGCCGCCTTTGCCTATAAGGCGGCCTGTGTGTTCTGGATCACAGGTCACGCTTAAGCGCAGGCGTCTTTCGTCAATTGGCTCTCTGATGAACTGAATATCGGAAGAATCGCGAGCCAGCACGGAGAGGACGTACTGAGCCAAGTCCTCGGCAGCGGTCGAGTCGCTAACCGGGACATATTCTCTTTCGCGCCGATAACCGCCGCCTAGCCTGCGGCCTTTTTGATAAGGCTGGCGACCGTCTCTGTAGGTTGAGCGCCGTTCTTGATCCATTTTGAAACTGCTTCTTTGTTGATTTTGAGTTCTTTGGATTTGGGGTTGTAGTAGCCCACTTCTTCGATGGGCATTCCATCGCGTCTGTTGCGCTGGTCGGTCACCACTATTCTATAGTGTGGAGCCTTTTTTGCGCCTACGCGCGTCAGCCTGATTTTAACCACTTATTTTTCCTCTTAGGACCTTTTTGTATATACAGAAACGATATTCTAGCAAAGCTTTGATTAGAACCGTTTCCCCTTCTTTCGATATCCACCGCTAAATCCACTCTTTCTGGGAAAACCAGCCGGTGGCAGCTTCGGCATACCCATTGTTGGAGATGCTGGAAAGGGCGGCATTTGCCCTTTGGCAGCCCCGGGAGCGCCAGGCATACCGGGAATTAGACCAGACAGCATTGAAGCTCCGCCTGCACCCATCATTTTATTGAGTTGTTGAAACATTTGGCGCATCTTGTCAAATTCATTTAACATTTGCCCCAGGTTGTTTTCCGCCATTCCGGCTCCATTGGCAATTCTGCGGCGGCGGCTCATATTGATAATCTCAGGCTTCCGACGCTCCTCCGGAGTCATGGAGTTAATAGCCGTCTCATAAAGGCTTAGCATTTTTTCACCGTGGTCAGCCAGCTGTGACTGCTGGTCAGACGAGATGCCCATCATGCCGCCTATGCCCATCATCTTCATGATGTCGCCAAATGAACCCATCTTCTTCATCATGCGCTGAGCATTGACGAACATTTCCAGGGTGAACTCGCCAGCCATCATTTGCTTGGCGACTTTCTCCGCTTCTTTCTCGTCTATTGCGCCTTGAGCTTTTTCTACCAATGACAGGACATCACCCATGCCCAGGATGCGGCTGGCCATGCGCTCCGGATAGAAAGCTTCCAGGTCGGCTAATTTCTCGCCGGTGCTGATGAACTTAATGGGGCGCCCGGTTGCTTCACGTACGGAAAGCGCCGCACCACCTCTAGCATCGCCGTCCACTTTGGTTAAAAGGACGCCTGTTGTATCTAGTTGTGTGTTGAATGTGTCGGCAACGGTTACTGCTTCTTGTCCAGTCATGGAGTCAATGACCAAGAGTTTTTCACCAGGTTCTAGAAGCCTATCGATGATCACTAACTCGGCCATCAGGTCCGTATCAATCTGTAAGCGACCGGCTGTATCGAGAAGAACCGGACTCAGCCCTTCGTCTTTGGCTTTTCCTATGGCTTTGGTCGCAATTTCCGTGACGTCTGTCACACCAGGCAAAGTAAACACAGGCACTTCAATTTGTTTGCCTAGTGTTTCTAATTGCATGATGGCTGCTGGTCTTTGGATATCGCAGGCGACCATCAAAGGCTTTTTGCCTTCTTTCTTCAGTTTGAGAGCGAGCTTAGCGCAAGCAGTTGTCTTGCCGGAGCCCTGCAAGCCCAACAACATAACGACTGCAGGTTCGCCTTTCAAATTGATCGGCACATTCTCGCCGCCAAAAATTGTCACCAATTCGTCGTGCACTACTTTGATGAATTGCTGACCAGGCGAAACTGATTCAATGACTTCAATACCCAGGGCTCTCTGACGCACGCGGCTGATGAAGAGCTTCACTACCTTTAGCGATACGTCTGCCTCAAGAAGTGACTTGCGCACTTCACGAATTGCTTCTTCGATATTTTCCGGTGTTAGTTTTGCTTCGCCGCGGACAGTTTTGATAAAGCCTTGCAAGCGATCGGTAAGCGTGTCGAACATAGAGTGTTGTGCCCAGCTAATGGAAGTACGTATAGGCTAGCAAATGATCTCAACAGGTCGCCGTTTCTGATCCAAAGCTTAAGGATGTTCGTAATAAGTTGTTCGCTGCTGTCCAGATTTAACCTGTTCGTTTGAACTTTTTGATCCTCTTGACCGTCTTTAAGTAGAGGACCGCAAGTTGGTTTTGCACCTTGCGGTCCGTACTGTTGACAATATTCCCTAAATGGAATATATTCCATATATAGAATGGTGAAAAATGGAGTGGGTAGTTGAGTTCGACGAGGAGTTCTCTCATTGGTTCGAGACTCAGAATAAGAGTCTGCAAGATGAGCTTTACGCTAAGTTGAAATTGTTGGCAGAGTTTGGCCCGTCACTAAGACGTCCGCATGTTGGAAACATTCATGGTTCACGATACCAAAACTTGAAGGAGATCATTGTGCAGTATAAAGGCGATCCTTGGCGCATTTTGTTCGCATTTGATCCTAATCGAAAAGCAATACTCTTAGTTGGTGGCAATAAAAGAGGGGATGATCGGTGGTACGAGAAGAATATTCCAATTGCCGATGCTCGATACAAGAATCATCTCGATGTGATTGAAATGGATAGTAAGAAATGAAGAAGACACTAAACGATTATTTGAGTAAGCTGCCAGCCAGCCGGAGAAAGAAGATAGAAAAGCGGGCGGCTGAACTTGCTTCCGAGGAGATGACGTTGCGTGAACTTCGTAAAGCTCGTCAGCAATCACAAAGCGAAATCGCAAGAGTATTGCATGTAAAGCAGGCGGAAGTTTCGAAAATGGAACGTCGAACAGATGTATACGTAAGCACGCTTAGGAATTATGTTGAGGCAATGGGTGGACGGCTTGAAATTACAGTGACATTCCCGGATCGTGTTCCAGTACGGATAAATCAATTTGAAGATCTTGACTCACCAGATTTGCGAAAATAAGAGCAACTAACTTAAGCGAGAATGCCGAAAACGTATGTAGAGGGTTATGTCATAGACACTCTTTAAGAGCCCAGCCACAACAAAAGGAACTCCCACACCCAGGCTCCTCAAGGCACCTCCCGCCAGAGCCGGTGCGGCGGCTTGTGATAGAGCGCGGGTGCTGGTGATAAACCCCGCAGCAGCAGCTCTTTCATCCGGCTCGACCAGGAGCATGGTGAAAGCCTGTCTGGTTGGAATGTCCATTGATGAAAATAAGCTGCGTGCCAATAGCAATATTGCCGCCCAGGTAAAAGTAGGCATGAGCGGAATCAAACAAAGAGTCAAACTGCAAGGCAAATGCGTAAAGACAATTGTCTTGATCAATCCAATGCGTTTAGATACATAGGGTGCCATCAAGAACGAAGCGGTGGCAAACAGATTGGTGCCAAAGAAGAGCAGTCCTAAATCTTCTGCGCCAACGTTATATTTCAAATGAAACAAGTACGACATCAAACCTTGCACTATTAGTCCACCGGCGAACGCATCAATAGCTTGCAGTCCGGCTAATTCAAATACCACCTTCTTTGATTTGTGCAGACCAAAGTACGAACTGGTCGCCGCAGGTTGAGCCGTGTTCAGTACGTCTTTATGCAAACAGTTGAGAATCACGTACAACAGACTAAGCAGAAGACCAATCCCTGCATAGAAAAGCAAAAGATCTTGATAGCTTTGAATATCCGGTATTCCTTGGCGCTTTGTCCAGCCCTGCCAAAGACCGGCAGCTAGTGACCCAAACGCTGCTGGTAAAAATCCGGCAATGTTGTACCAGGAAAAGACTTTGGTCAGACGGTTTGACT